>JBFXGQ010000005.1:0-32548 GCA_050177915.1 Pseudodonghicola sp.
GCCCCGGCGCATTTCGCTGACGCCGATGATCGACGTGGTGTTCCTGCTGCTGGTCTTCTTCATGCTGGCCTCGCGCTTCGGCAGCGACATGCAGATCGCGCTGAACGCCGCCGGCGGGGCCGCCGCGGACTACCGCGGGCCGCCCCGGCTGGTGCGTATCGAGGAGGCGGCGCTGCGGCTGAATGGCGTCGCGCTGTCCGAGGACGCGCTGATCGAAGAGCTGGGCCGGCTGACCGGGACCCCCGACGATGTGATCGTGCTGCGCAGCGACGAGGCGGTGACGCTGCAACGTCTGGTCGCGGTGATGGACCGGCTGCGCGCCGGCGGCTTCGCCCGGCTGGTGCTGGTGGAGTAGGCCCCGTGGACTTCTCCGATCCCGCCCGCAAGGGGCCGACCGAAAACATCGTGCCGATGATCAACGTCGTCTTCCTGCTGCTGATCTTCTTCCTGATGACGGCGCAGATCGCGCCGCCCGAACCGCTGCCGGTGACGCCGCCCGAGGCCAGCTCGGAGGATCCCGCCGAGGCGGAACTGACGCTCTACCTCGGCGCCGACGGCAGCCTCGCCTTCCGCGACGCCAGCGGCACCGAGGCGGCGCTGCGCGCCCTCGAACTGGCGCGAATCGCGCTTTGCGGCGACGGCGGCTGCGCCGGTGCCACGGTGCCGCCGCTGATCCTGCGCGCCGATGCGGGCGTGCCGGCGCCGCAGATCGCCCGCCTGCTGCCCCGGCTCGCCGCGATCGGCTTCTCCGGCATCCAGCTGGTCACGGTTCCGATGTGAGGCCGCCGGTGAAACTGCTGATCAACGCCCTCTTCTTCCTGACCTTCGCGCTGGTGCTGCATCTGGCACTGGCGGCGCTGCGGCTGGAACAGGCCGGCGCCGCCGCGGCCGGCGACGGCGGCGCGGCGGTGTTGTCGGTCGAGGCCTCCCCCGCCTCGATCGCCGCCCTGGTCGAGACCTGGGACGCTGTGCCCGAGGTGACCGATACCGCGCTGACCGCGCCGGCGACGCCAGAAATGACACCGCCCGCGCCCCCGCGGCCGGCCGATCTGCCGCGCCCCGAGACCGCCGCCCTGATGCCCGCCGCGATGCCCCCGGCGATGCCGCAGGCCCCCACCATGCCGGACCGCCAGTTCGACGCGCCGCCCCCGCCGGAGCAGCCACGACCTGAGCCGAAGCCCGAGCCGAAGCCGGCACCGCAGCCCGAAGCGAAACCCGAACCCCGGTCCGAACCCCGACCAGCCCCCCGGCCAGAACCCCGGCCAGACTCCCGGCCCGAGCGCAAGGCCGAACCGAAGCCGGCGAAACCGCCGGCACCAGCACAATCCAGCCTCGGCGCCCGCGCCGAACGCGCGGCGGGAAGCGGCGGCAGCCCCCAGGCGGGCGAGGCTGGCAGCGCCCGGCATGCCTCTGCCGCGACCGCGCGCCAGCAATCGCAGCAGGTGCAATGGGGCGCCGCGATCCGCGCCCGCATCGAACGCCGCAAGCGCGCCCCGCGCGGCGGCGGCAGCGGTACCGTGATGCTCTCGGTCTCGGTCGCGCCCAGCGGCCAGTTGCTGGCGGTGTCGATCCAGAAAAGCTCGGGCAACGCGCTGCTCGACCGTGCCGCGCTGGCGGCGGTACAGGCCGCCGGCCGCTTCGCCGCCGCGCCGCAGGGGCTGAGCCAGCAACGCTATACCTTCACCCTGCCGATCCGCTTCACCGGCTGAGACCGGGGTTGGCGCAGAACGGACGGGCCTCGACGGGCCTCGGCGCGGGCACAGCGTCCGGCGGCCGGATCTCGAATATTGCCGGGGAAGGATTTGGTGGAGCCTAGGGGGATCGAACCCCTGACCTCGTCATTGCGAACGACGCGCTCTCCCAGCTGAGCTAAGGCCCCATCGGAGGCGTACTTTCACCAAAATCGCGACGAATGCAAGGGGGCTGTCACGCGAAAACTGCGTGCAACGGTCGCAGGAGCCTGAGCAGGGCCGAGCGCAGCAGAACCTTGTTCGAATTGACCGCCTGGGCGATGCGCGCGAAGTGGGTATTGCCCGCCGCGGCAGAGCGCAGCAGCTTGGTCTCGGCCTCCTCCAGCGCCTGGCTCAGCTCGCGCGTCGCCTGCGGCACCGCGGCGGGCTTGATCGCGCGGTAGCTTCGCAGGCCCTTGTGCGCCGGGCGCTGCGCCGGATCGGCGTTGCGCGCCACGATCTGCTCCAGCGCTGTCTCCACCCCCTTCAGCGCCTGCTGCGCCGGACGATAGGCCGGCAGCCCGGCGATCTGGTCGATGGCGAGCTTGTAGGTCTGGCGATAGCAATCGTAGCGATGCACCGGCTGCAGGGTCCGGCAGCCGTCGAAATCGCGCTGCAGGATATGCGTCACCTGCTTGGTGACCCTGGCGGAGAGCCCGGCCGAAGCGCCACCGCCCCCCATGCCTCCGCCTCCCATGCCGCCACCCGTACTGCCGTCGGTCCCGCCGTTCGCGCTGCCGTAAGCCATCGACGCGAAGGCGAAGGTCAGGCAGAAACACAGAGCAGGAACAGGCGATGTCATGCGAAACCCTCCGATCAGAACACACTAGCACGGGAGACGCCGGGCGCGAAACCATTGCGGTCGCGCCGGACGGACGACGTCCCAACGTCGGGAGGCGCGTCCGAACGGACCTGCCCCGAATTCCGGAACGGCCCTGCGCCCCTTGGCCGCCGTGCCCGCCCCGGGGACTTGAGCAGCAGGTGCGGCTATGAAGACACCGCGGCCCAGTCGAGCCCGAACCGCTGAAGGTATTTCCGCAACCGGTCAGCGTCGTTCGTCGTCGTCTTCTGAGCGCGCGACACCGCGAAAAGACGCCGCCCGGCTTCGCTCAGGCTCGTGGCGCCCCGGCAGATGCGGATCACCTCGGCCAGTTGCACGCGGTCGAACGGGTCGATGTCGTCGGCCCGGGCGCCAAGCAGATCGGCAAGCAGGCGTTCGTCCTCGTCCAGTGCGGACAGGCGCCACACCCGGCGCAGCCCTTCGATCTCGTCCACGACCATCGCGCGCGTGATGCGGCCACGCGGCGCCAGCGTACAGAGCCTGCGGATCGCGCTGCCGAAATCGCGGAAGTTTCCACGCCATGGCGTCGCCGAATCGGCCGCGAAACGCAGGAACAGCTCGCGCGCATCGGCATTGAACCCGACCCGCGCGCCAAGATCGCGCTCGGCGCGCGCCAGTTCGAAGATCAGGTTGGCCTCGATATCCTCGCGCCGCTCACGCAGGGCGGGAAGGCGAAAGGACCACATGTTGAGCCGCGCCAGCAGGTCGGGGCGGAACCGGCCCTCGGCGGTCAGGCGCACCGGGTCGCGGCTGGTCCCCGCGATCACCTGAAAGCGACTGGTGACCTCATGATCCGACCCCAATGGATAGTAGCGCCCAGTCTCGATCGCGTGGAGAAGGGCCGCCTGTTCGTCCAGCCCCAGCTCGTCGACCTCATCGAGGAACAGCACGCCGCCGCCGGCCTCATGCAGCAACCCGCTGCGCTCGCTGCCCGCCACCCCGGTATGGCTGCGGCGCTGCCCGAACAGCGTGGCCAGCGCCGAGCTGCCGCGCAGGGTGGCGCAGTTGATCTGCACAAGCCGTCCCTTGACCCGCCGCCGCTGCAGCTTCAGCTCGTAGATGCGCTGCGCGAGTTCGGTCTTGCCGGTGCCGCTTTCCCCCAGAAGCAGGATCGGCGCATCCGAGGCGCCGGCCACCTGCTCGATCCGGTCGATCACCGCGTTATAGGTCGGGCTGCGCGTTTCGATCCCGCCCTTGAGCAGGTCGCTATAGTCGCGCGCAACCAGATCGAAGCGCTGCTGCAACGCGTTGTAGCGGCTGAGGTCGAGGTCGATAATGTCGATTTTTCCCGGGCCGTCCTCATCGCCGCGTGGCGGGCCGGTCTGCACCAGCCGGGCCGGCACATGGCGGCTTTCCGTCAGCAGAAACCAGCAGATCTGCGCGACATGGGTGCCGGTGGTCAGATGCACATGATACTGCTCGCGATCCTCGTCAAATCCGTAGTCGCGGGCGAAGTCGAAAAGCCTGCCATAGACCTCCTGAAAATCCCACGGATCGGCCAGATTGAGCTGACGCAGCAATACCTCGGTATCGGGCGACGCGGCCAGCATCTCGCGCCGCACGCGTTCGGCCAGGTGAAGATATTTCGCGTCATGCAGCAATTCGAAGCGATCGACCGGGAAATCCGGATGCTGGCACAGGCTGACGCTCGGCTTCCAGCGCTTGCGCTTGCCCATGTCCAGCTGGGTACCGACAAAGCCGATGACGACATTCCGCATGGTCGATCCAAGATTATAATTTCGTATAAAAATGGATAGTATTTCGATTGCCGGCTGCCGGCAATTCGAAAGATATTCAATGAATAACAAATGCTTACATGGATTTTAAAATTTTCTCGGACCCAGATTTCCTGCGTGCCACAAAGACGGCACCAAAAGAGGACGACAGAGAAATGGCGAACAAATCCGTGTTTGCAGCACTGCGCGGCCGGCTGCTGCCGAAGGCGAAGGCCACGAACGCCCATGGGGCGCCGGCCTATGCCTACGCCGACGCCCATGCGCTGGCGCAGATGGCGATGACCGGCACCTTCGGCGGGCTGTATTACAGCGCGCCGCAGGACGAGCTGACCCGTGTCGTCGCCCTGGCCGAAGCGGTCGAGCCGCGGTTTCTGGCGCAGCTGGCGGTCCATGCCCGGCAGGCGGGCCAGATGAAGGACATGCCGGCGGTGCTGCTGGCGGTGCTGGCCCGGCGCGATCCGGCGCTGTTTCGCGCGGTCTTCGGCCGTGTGGTCGACAACGGCAGGATGCTGCGCAGCTTCGTGCAGGTGGTCCGGTCCGGGCAGACCGGGCGCAGGTCGCTTGGCTCGGCGCCCAAGGCGATGGTGCAACATTGGCTGAACACGGCGTCCGACCGGGCGCTGGTGCAGGCCAGCATCGGCAACGACCCGTCGCTCGCCGATGTGATCAAGATGGTGCATCCGAAGCCCGAAACGCCCGAGCGCGAGGCGCTGTTCGCCTGGATCATCGGGCGGCCCTGTGATCTGGCACGGCTGCCGCGCCCGGTGCAGGACTGGCTGGCCTTCAAGGCGACCGGCGCCGGCGCGGTGCCCGAGGTGCCGTTCCAGATGCTGACCCAGCTGGCGCTGAGCGCGGCGCAATGGGGCCAGATCGCGCGTCAGGGGTCGTGGCAGATGGTGCGGCAGAACCTCAACACCTTCCACCGCCACGGCGTGTTCGACGCGGCGGAGAATGTGACCCATGTCGCGGCGCTGCTGCGCGATCCGGAGGCGATCCGGGAGGCCCGTGCCTTCCCGTACCACCTGATGGTCGCGGCGCAGAACGTGGTCGTCGGAATGCCGCGCGAGATCCGCGCGGCGCTGCATGACGCGATGGAGGCTGCGGCCCGCAACGTGCCGCAGGTGGCGGGGCAGGTCGTGGTCTGCCCGGACGTGTCGGGCTCGATGACCGGGTCGGTGACCGGCTATCGCCGGGGCGCGAGATCGGCGGTGCGGCATGTGGACGTGGCGGCCCTGGTGGCGGCAGCGTTCCTGCGGGTCAACCGCGACTGCCGGGTGCTGCCGTTCGATACGGAGGTGCGCGACGTGCGGCTCGAGCCGCGCGACACGATCCTGACCAACGCCACGCGGCTGGCCGCGCTGGCGGGCGGCGGCACCAATTGCTCGGCGCCGCTGGCCTGGCTGAACGATCGGCACCGGTCGCCGGACCTCGTGGTCTTCGTGTCCGACAACCAGTCCTGGGTGGATGCCCGGGAGGGCGGACAGGGAACCGCGATGATGATGGAATGGGCGCGGCTGAAGCACCGCAATCCGGCGGCAAAGCTGGTCTGCATCGACATCGCGCCCTATGGCACGACGCAGGCGCAGGAACGCGAGGACGTGCTGAACGTCGGCGGGTTCTCGGATGCGGTCTTTGACCGGATCGCCAGCTTCGCGGCCGGGCCGACCGGCACGGAGCACTGGCTTGCCGAGATCGCCAAGATCGCGGTGTAACAAAGGGTCAGGCAGAGTGCATGTGGAACGACGGGCGCTTCATGTCCGTCGTGCACACAGTTCGCCGCCTGACCCGGCCCAACAAGGTGAAAGGAAAAACTCCCGGCGAATGCCGGTGGAACTGCAGCCTCATGTGCCCATGTCGCGGGCTCAAATCCCGCCGTGGCCCCCAGTTCATGGCCACGTAGCTCAGCTTGGTAGAGCAGGATGTTCCACCCTCCCTTGTCGCCGGGACACTCCTGGAAGGTGGCTCAATTGGCAGAGCAACGGTTTTTGGTATCGTCGGTTGCAGGTTCGAGACCTGCCCTTCCAGCCACGAAATATGCAGGAGGAATGCCTGCGGGACTACATGGTCATAGCCTGTTCGATCCAGGCACGCCCCTTCGGGGGGCGGAACGTCTCGCGCCCCTTGTCCTCCGCCCATGACGAAAGGATCCCCCCGGCGAATGCCGAAGGAACTACAGCGCCACTCATTCCGGACCAGCCGAGCGGGTTCAACTCCCCTCCTCGCAGGCGCCCAGACGGCAAACGCACCTCGGTGCGGGGCGGGCCCCGGGTTGTTTCTTCTCCCTTGTCGCCGGGGCCCACAACGATTGGCCGGATCAGGCGCGGCGCGGCCCGGCAGGGCGTCCGAGCCGTTTCGCCAGCCCCCTGTCGCCGCGCCCCCCGTACCGTATGAGACCGAAGATGACCGATAACAACATGACCTTTGCCCCCGTCACCGGGACAGATCTGAAAGACTGGGGGCATCGCCCCGGCAAGCACTTCCCGGCGCTGCTGGCGCGGGCCAACGCGCTTTGCGCGCAGGGCGCGACGCTGGTGCAGATCCGTGCGGACCTGGCGCGCGAGATCCCTGCCGTGCCGGTCACCCGCGATCTGCGGGCCCCGGATGCGGTGGCGTTTCACGAAAACATTGCCGCCGCCGATCCCGACGAGGCGGCCAATCTGGCGCAGGTCCGGACCACGATGACCGAGCTGATGCGCACGCCGACGATTGAGGCCGGGGCGATCATGCCCGATGCCTGTCCGACCGGCGCGGTGGGCACGATCCCGGTAGGCGGCGTGGTGGCGGCGCGGGGCGCCATTCACCCCGGCATGCATTCGGCCGATATCTGCTGTTCGGTGATGATCACCGACATGGGGCATGCCGATCCGAAGGCGGTGCTGGATGCGGCGCAATCGGTCACCCATTTCGGCCCCGGCGGACGCGCGCAGGGGTACCGTTTCACGGTGTCGCTCGACCTGCTCGATGCGTTTCGCGCCAACAGCTTCCTGAACACGCCCAAGGCCCTGCGCATGGCGCAGGAACATATGGGCACGCAGGGCGACGGCAACCATTTCCTGTTCGTCGGGCGGTCGCGCAAGACCGGCCGCACCGCGATCGTGACCCATCACGGGTCGCGCGGGCCGGGCGCCGCGCTCTACAAGCTGGGGATGGAGGTGGCCGAGCGGTTCCGCCGCGCGCTGTCGCCGAAGACGCTGAAACAGAACGCCTGGATCCCGGCGGAGACCGAGGAAGGCGCGGCCTATTGGCAGGCGCTGCAACTGATCCGCAAATGGACCAAGGCCAACCATAACGCGATCCATCAGGCGACTGCAGAGGCGGCGCGCGCCGAGGTGGGGGATCGGTTCTGGAACGAACACAACTTCGTGTTCCGCCGTGGCGATCTGTTCCTGCACGGCAAGGGCGCGACCCCGGCCTGGGGGGATTATGCCGCGGATGCGACCGGGCTCACGCTGATCCCGCTCAACATGGCCGAGCCGGTTCTGATCGTGCGCGGCAAGGATGCGGCGCAGGGTCTGGGCTTCAGCCCGCATGGCGCCGGGCGCAATTTCTCGCGCAGCGAGCACAAGCGACGGATGGGCTCGACGACCCCCGAGCAGATGCTGAAGGCGGAAACAGCCGGGCTCGACATCCGGTTCCATGCCGGCGGGATCGACGCCTCGGAACTGCCGTCGAGCTACAAGCGGGCCGACGCTGTCGTTGAACAGATCGGCGCCTACGGGCTGGCCGAGATCGAGGATTACATCGATCCCTACGGCTGCATCATGGCCGGCGACGTGCCGCCGTTCTGGCGGGAGCGCAAGACGGGGCGCAGGTAAGCGCCGCCCATAGGCCCGGATCCGCCCCGCACCTCAAGTACGTGCGGGGCGGATCCACTGATCCCCAAAGTCGGCGCCACCGGTGCCGGCGGCGCCGTTCAGGCGGGCAGGCCCGCGGCGGCGCGCCGTCAGTTCCCCGCCACCGAGATCGGATAGTCGATCCCCTGCGCCATCATCGGGATGGTCGGGCGCTGCCGGCCCTGGGTCAGGCGCGGCACCTCGGAGGAGGTGTAGATCACCATCTCCTGCAGCGAGTTCAGACCGTCCCGGTTGCCGGTGTCCTGATCGGCCATTCCGCGCAGCGCCTCAAGAAGCGCCGCGGTGAAGGCCCCGTGACCACCGCCGTAGCTGGCATCCTCGTAGGCAAGCTGGGCGCCCGAGGAGGAGGCGAAGACGATCGCCCCGGTTCCCTCGGTCAGCTTTTGCACGGCGTCGTCCGAGATCACCCGCCCGGCCGCGCCCGAGTGGCAGATATCCAGCAACAGCAGGGCACTCTGGTTCAGCGGACGGTTCTCGAGGAACCCGCGAAAGCGGTCGACGTTCATCCCGGTGTAGGGTTTCGACAGCTCGGCGTCATGGGTCATGAAATAGACGCTCTGATCGTTGTCGGTCACCCCGTGGCCGGCCACGAAGACGATCACCACGTCGTCCGGGGCGGCCTGCGACAGGAACTCGTTCATCTGCACCCGGACATTGCGCTCGGTCGCCTCGGCGTTGGTCACCACCCGGGTGTGCACCTTGTCAAACAGCCGTTCGCCGCGCTCCTCGAGAAGGGCAGCCAGCGCGCGGGCGTCCTTGTCTGCGAATTCCAGGTTCTGCGACGGGTCCGCATAGTCCGAAACGCCGACACCGAAGAACCAGAGGTTCTTCCGATCTTCCGGGCGGACCGGGGTATCGGATTTGCGCTCCACCACCATCTTTTCGGTGGCCACCGCGGTTCCCTTCCAGATCAGGCTGGCCTCGATGTGGTTCAGCCCCTCGCGCAGCGAAAACCGGCGCGAGATGGTGACCGTCTCGGTGCCGTCGAAAAACGCGTCCTCCTCGAAACCGCGCGAACGGACCACCTCGCGGCCGTTCAGCTGATAGCGGATCTGCGGCTCGGGAAGGTCGGCATTGTCCTTGTCGACCTTCAGCTGCACCACGAAACTGTCCTCTTTCGTGCTGCTCGACGCCGGCGAGACCAGATGCAGCGTGTAGGGCGCATCGAAGGATTCCGGCTCGACCTCGGGCTTGACGATATCCTCGTCGGTCAGCTGGCCCGTGGTCAGCTTGTTCAACAGCGCCTGCACCAGATTCGGCTTGTCGAACTGCGCGGCCAGCGCATCGAACGGCAGGTAGTTGTCGCCCAGCGACCAGTAGACCCCGCGCGTCCCGTTCAGCGACGCCGTGTAGTTGCCCCCCGGCGTATAGGCGAGCCACTGGCCATCGCGGAAGGACGAGATCGTCAGCACGATCGCAAGATTGTCGAGGTCGATGAAATGCACCGTGCCGGTCCGGGTCTGCCCGACCAGCATGTGGTTCTTCTCGCTGGCGACCAGATAGGTCAGGCTCATGGGGAAGGTCAGGGTCTTGTCGCCCAGCGTGACCCGGTCCCAGAACCAACGCAGCTTGCGCCCATCCTCCAGCGTGATCGCATAGGTGGGATCATAGGGTTCGCTGCCGGTCTTCTTGCCGGTCTCGACATCGACGATGTCATAGGACAACCCGGTCCGCACCATCACCGAGCCGGCGTCATCGTCGAAGTAGAACCCCTTGATCTCGCCGTTCCGGGTGATCCTGTTGAGCTCCCGACCATTGGCCACATCGAATATCCGCAAGATGTCGCCGCTCACCACCGCACGTCCGAAGCCATCCGAATAATCGGTGCGCACCGCGACCTTGCCGCGCTTCAGCGCCATGCCGACGCTGTAGTTGAACGCCTTGCCGCCGTAGTTGAGCGGCCCGTTCACGATCGGCACGCTGAAACTGCGCGTCTCGCGCAGGGTCTCTACGTCGAAGACATGCAACTGCGCCTGCGGGTCCGGGGCGCCGCGGTTGTCGCTGTCCGGCGGCACCGTGGCCACGACCAGCGTGTCGCCGTCCAGCACCAGATTGGAGATTTCATTGTCGCTCGACCACAGCGTCCTGACGGTGAAATCGTCGCTGTCGAGCACGACGACCGCCTTGCCGACGGCGCCGATCAGCTGGCCCGGATGCAGGTCAGACTGTCGCCAGGGCAGCTTGGGCGAGACGTCGAAGCGATGCACCCGCCGGCCCGTCTTCAGGCTCCAGACCGAGGTTCCTTCGGCATCGGCAGTGACCACCAGGCCGCGCCCCTCGATCAGCGCCACACCCGCCCCCAGCGGCGAGGTGCTGTCGCGGAGGCGGACGGTCTCCAGCGTTTGCGAGTCGAGCTCGATCATCTGGCTGCCCGCCCCGGTGATGAACCGATCGCCCTCGGGGCTGTATCCACCCCCCTCCGCGATCTGCTTCGTGGTGGCGACGATCCGGTCCTTTTCCAGATCCATCACCAGCGCCCGGACCTCGGTATCGAATTTGGCCGTCAGCAGGACCTGCGGCTTGGTCGGGTGCGACCGGATCGTGCGGCCGACCAGCGGCAGCCGGCCCGCGCCGACCTCCTTCCAGTCCTGTTCGGTATCCCAGATCTTGTAGCCATAGTCGTTGAAACTGCCGATCACATACCGGCCGTCATGGGTCTGGCCGAAGGAATGCACCCAGCCGTCCTCGGGGATGTGTTTCCTGGGCCTCAGGGTCCTGGCGTCGAACACCGTGATACCGCCCGAGGCTTGCCCTGCCTTCGCGGCGAACGCCTCGCCCGAATTCAGCCAGACGACAGCGCCGGTCGCCCGCACCTCGTTCAGGCGGAGGACGTCGGTGACCTTGCGCTCAGACATGTCGTAGATGCGCATCAGGCCCTTGAAGTCCGTGATCAGGATGCGGTCGCTGAACGGGCTCCAGGTGAAGTAGCCGAATTCCACGTCATTCTTCAGGATATCGACCAGCTTGCCCGACCGAAGGTCGTAGATGTAGAAATCATACGAGATCCCGTCCCCCGGGCGGGTAAAGGTCGACACCGAGGCGAGAAAGCGGCCGTTCGGCGAAATGCTGTGGTTGAGGCCGGCAGAGACCTCGTGCAGGACGACATTGCGGGCCAGATCCCAGACCTGCGTCGGCGAATTCCCCATCACGGCCGTGCGGCCGTCGCGGCTGACGTCCATCCGACCGATGTTATAGGCGCCGGGCGTTGCGATCTGCGGGTCGGTGAAATTGCCCAGCGGCCGGATTTCCACCCGCCGGTTGGCTTGCCGCCCGGCGTCGGTGGTATTGGGGGCGATCGGGTTGTCGGGACCGAAGCCGCGGGTCTGGATGTTGGCGGCGTCGATGCCCAGCCTGTCGACCATGAAGGCCTTGACCGCGCTTGCGCGGGCCTCGCTCAGGGGGAAGTTCACCGCGTCGGATCCGCGACTGTCGGTATGGCCTTCGATCTGGAAGACGTAATTCTCGCCACCCGGCGCCTTCAGCGCCTCCGCGGCCTGCTGGATCACCGGCCAGGACACCTCGCGGATATCGCTCTTCGCGGTCTCGAACTCGACCGAGGCGCGCAGGCTGTCGCCAAACCGTTTTTCCCAGTCCCGCAGGAAAGGCTGCGTCTCATACCACTGGTTCCGGTCCTCGATCAGCCCGCGGTAATAGGCGATCAGGTCCCGTTTCTGCGCAATATAGCCCTGCGACGTGTTCAATCCTTCCATCTCGTCGACCACGCTCTCGGCCGTGTCCAGGTCCGCGGCGGCGATGCGATTGTCCAGATAGCTGCCCATCAGCGTCCGCCGGTGCGCGCCATGGACCCGCGGCAGCAGTGCCGCCATCGTGGCCGGAGACTCGTCAAACCGGCCGTAGCGGGCCTGATGGCGCAAAATGAAACTGCCGACCTCCTCGACGGTAAACTCGCTGGACAGGCTGGATTTCATCCGCTCGATCACCGCCTCCGCCCGCTGCGGATCGACACGGAACAGCGAATAGGCCTCCAGTTCGGTGATGGCGATGTCGTAGTTGTAGGGGAACTCCCGCAACCCGTCTTCCAGCGCGTCATAGGCGTAGCCGGGGCGGCGGTTGACGATGTCGAAGAAGGCACCCGACACCAGTTCCGGCAGCGCGATGTCCTTTATCCCCTCGGCCCGCGCCCGATAGGCCGCGACATTGTCCCTGAGCATCTCTCTGGCGTAATCCGCGACATGCTCGAAGGCCATCGGGGAGTCCGCGCGCGCGGCGAAGGCCATGGCGCGCTTGAAGGTTCCGAGCCGCGCCGTGCGGTCCGTGCCCTGCTCACGGTCAAGTGTCCTTTGGTTGTTCAGCCAGAACCGCAACAGATAGGGGTTGACCGTCTCTGAGCTCTCCAGCGCCTTGAGGTAAAGCGCGTCGGCGCCGGCCCAGTCTCTGGCCTCGATACGGAATCTGGCGTGCAGCACCAGCGGCACCCAGCGCGGTTCCGTTCCTTCCCGCTCCCAGGTGGCGAGGAGATCTTGCGCAACCTCGGACCCGCTGGCGGACTGGCTCATGAAATAGAGGTTGTACATCGCCAGCCAGCTCCGCCCGACATTCGGCGCCAGCACATCGGCGGCCTCGGCGCTCTGCCCGAGATCGTCGAGATAGTAGGCCAGACCGTTCCGTGCGAAGACGTTCTGCGGGTCCTGCGCCAGAACCGCACGATACAGCGCCTCGACCTCCTTGCTCTTCGGGTCATCTTCGCCGATCAGCCAGGCGCGGGCGTTCATGCCCCATGTGGTCTCGGGATAGGTCTCCGCCAGCCACGCGCGCACCTGATGCCGCATCGCCTTGCTGGGGTGGGTGACGGTGAAATCCTCCAGCTCCCTTGCATCGAGCCGTTCGCAAATCCGGCATTCGACGGCCTGCGCCATCTGCGGCACCAGCCCGCCGGAGAGCAGCGCGACACCGCAGGTAAGACGCAGGAGCGTCTTGCTGATCTGAGATGAGATGGACATGAAAGTAACCCCTGAATTAATTGCGGCGCAGCAGGCGAATTTCCTTCTGCGCGGTATTTCCCGCGACATCGGTTGCGGTGATCTTGAACGAATGCGGGCCGGGCCCGGGCGGCAATTCCAGCGCGGCGCGGAACGGTCCCAGCGAAGAATGGCGCATCGACAGCGCCCCTTCGATCGCGACCGAGGCGATCTGGCCGGCATCCTGCGCCCGGCCGTCAATCGTGACGGTCGAGGAGGACACGACATAGGGCGCATCCGCCGCATCGTCGAAACTCTCGTGCGACGGCGAGGTCAGGACGATCAGCGGCGGATCGGTGTCGCGCGCCGCCGGGTCGGGCGCCACATGGTCGATGACGACGGGAAGAGCGACCACCTCCCTGCCTTCGCTCGCCACCGCGACATTGATCCCCTGCCCCGCGGCCCGCAGGTTGCCGGGCCTGACCAGACGATCGCCGAAATAGCTGCTCAGGCGTTTACCCAGACTGCCGCCGCCGTCGCGCGTCACCCCCGCCAGCACGCGGTCGACATCCAGCCGATTGCGCGAGATAACGACAAGATAGGTATCCTTGCCCGTGGTGTCGTCAAGCCGGGTATAATGGTTTTCGGTCGGGCCGGGCAGCAGCATCGTCTCCCTCGCGCCCGAGAGCGCCGACTGCCGGCTGGCATGCGGGAACAGCGCGACCCCGGAGCCATCCGCCGCCAGCCCCAGAACATAGACATAGGCGGTTTCCCCGGTGGTCGCCTCGACCCGGAACCGGGCGCCCGAGGGCAGCGATTTTGACAGCCGCCAGACACCGTCCTCGACCCGCGCCGGCAGCTCCTGACCCTTCATGTCCAGAAACCGCAAGCCGATGTGCATATCCTCGACCGGCGCCACCGGTTCGGGCGCGGGCGGCGGTGGCGGCGGCGTCGGGATCACCTCGTAGGCCTGCACGACGAAGGTGTTGAAGTCCTTCCAGGCGATGCGGACATAGCCGTTTTCGCCCCATGTCCTGCCCCAGGAATTGATCACCTCGATCCACTGTTCCTGATCGTTGTAGCCGATCACGGTCATCGCGTGGCCACCCATGATATGCTCGGCATAGAACTCCCGATCGTCCGAGAGCATCGCCTCGTGCTCGATCTCGCGGGCGTGGAACACCCCGCCATCGTATTGTGCAAAGCTGTTCGGCAGCTGCATCCCGATCACCACCGGATGGCCCGCAGCAAGCGCGCGGCGGACTGGCACATGACGGTTCACTGCCGAGCTGCCGAACAGCCGGCGCCATTCGCCGATGCGAAACCCCCCGGCCTGCGCGCGCTGTTTCGCGTTCGGCAGGACCGAACAGTTGCGCTCGTCATAGGGAAAGCTGGCCAGCGGAGCGACGCCCTCGCGCGACATCAGGTCAAGGGCGTCCATGATCCGGCTGCCGCCGTCGCAGTCATCCACCCTGATCTGATTGTAGACATAGGCCGGAGAGAAACCGCCGCCCAGGTTCGCGCTGTCCTCCGCCCCGCTCTTGGCGAGGATGGTGCGCGCGGCATAGGCCGATGCCCATCCGACGCAGGAGCCCTGCCCGCCCTGCTGGCCCACGGACGGCGCGTGCGCCTTCAGCGAATATTCCGGCGGCAAGGCGGCGAACACCCCGCGCGACAGGGGCGGCGCCTGTTGCACCGTCTCATAGGACTCCTCGTCGAGAACCGCCCCCAGGACCTGCGCCGCCGCCGCGCCGACCGACAAGACGGTCATCGCCGCGGCAAGACAGGCAATCGTCGAACTTCTGAACCCCATGGGCATGATCTCGCGCTCTCTAAATATCTGAAAAGGAATCTTGGCCAACCGTTTGAAATATGGTCGATCAATTGCAGGAACTGTCAGAAACCGGCCTTTCCCAAACGACGTGCGATGAGGGGCCGGTCACGCAGCGCCCCAATGGCGCGCTTGGCAGTCCGGGTGACGCAGCGGGCAAGAAAAGGCACATCCGGCGGCGGCACTGCAGGGCCCGTCAATCGGCGCGATGCCGAAAGGACCGCCCTCTCTGGCCGAACAAACCCCACGCGCCATTCCCCCATGCCTCGATCTGCGCTCGCTGAAACATTCCGCGACACCCGCCCCGCCAGAAAAGCGAAACTGTGAAATAAATTCAAGACTTCGAAATAAATCCGCGACCGCGCCGCCGGTCTCGACCGGGATCTGCCACGCGGGCGATCTCTGGCGCGGGCCACCGACCGCGCTGCGGCCGCCTTGCGAAACGTCGAAATTCTGCAACAGATCCGCGGTCCGGGCGCCATAGACCACCTGGGGGATGACGGATGACAAACGGTCCGCTACGACCGAAGGTGGCGGGGTCACTCGTCGCCTCCGACTGAAAGAGAATTTCCAGCGATGACTTACGCCGTCTTCCTGCCCGACGACTATGATCCGAACATCACCTACCACATCTATCTGCGCTACAGCTACACCTACAGCGAGAAGCCGTTCCCGGAATCCCTCGACCCCGATCCCTACTATCCGGGCTTTCCCGGCATTTCCGCGGAATACAACGCGCTGACGCACCAGCTGGGCACGCTGCAGCTTTCGCTGCCGCCGGTCTACGGTCTCTATGACGACCCCGACGAGGCGCCCAACTACAGCACCCCGCGGCCGGACGGCGATTTTGCGGGGTCCGACTATTACAAGACCGAACTGGTCGAGGCCCATATCGGCACCGAGCCGCCCGCCGCCTATGCTCCCGGCAACCTGATGCCCGGCCTCAAGAACGATGGCACGCTCTATATGCCGGACGAGGTCTGGGACAAGCTTTGGAACATCTCGGGCGACACGCTGGCCTCGATCGTCGCGGGCGGCGAGGGTGACACTGGCGGCGATCCGGGCGGCGATACCGGCGGCGACCCGGGTGGCGATACCGGCGGCGACCCGGGCGGCGATGGCGGGACCGGCGGCTATGGCGATCTCGACGACGATGCGCTGAAGGCGATGACCGCCCCTGCCGAAGTGGCGGCCTATGTCGATGCCGAACTCCTCGACCAGAGCACGCCGCAGTCGCTGGGCTATGAGATCGGCGACGAGGCCACCGACTTCACCGTCCGCTCGCCGCATTACGACATGGACGATGCCGCCATTGCCGACAGTCAGTGGGAGGACATCTCGTGGCAGAGCCTCTACGAGGAAGAGCCGGACTCGGGCTCCGGCCTGCGGGCGCTGTGGGGTCGGGTCGGCTCGGCGCTGACCACCGGGCTGTCGATCGCGATCCAGTACAAGCTGGTGGACAAGGGCTATACCGGGCTGGCCGGGCTGTTCGGCAACGCCTGGCAGGCGCGCGAATTCAACAACAATATCAATGACAAGTTCATTGAACCGGGGCTGTCCATCCTCGACGGCGTCGCCGACGAGGACGGCAATCTGACCGAATACGAGGACATCTCCCAGCTGGAGAACTCCGTCGACAAGATGCGCGAGAACGTCGCCACCTTCCTGCTCGACTCGATCCCGGTGGTGGGCGGTTTCCTCAGCGAATGGGTGATCAGCGGACGGCATTCGGATTTCAGCTATCAAATGGCCTTCGATGTGGCCGACCTGAGCCCCGGCGACGCGCATTCGAACCGGGTGCTGTTCAGCCAGTCCGGCGGCGGCAGCTACAACGGCGGCGCCGGCATCGACTGGCTGATCGGCGGCAACGGGCACGAGACGCTGGCCGGCGGCAAGGATGCCGACTGGCTGATCGGCGGCGGTGGCGCCGATGTGCTGGACGGCGGACTGGGCGACGACCAGGTCCTGGGCGGGACCGGCCGCGACCGGATCACCGGCGGCGGCGGCGACGACATGCTGCGGGGCGGCGCCGGCGACGACCGCATCGCCGGCGGCACCGGCCACGACCGCATCTATGGCGACCTCGGCGCCGACCGGATCAGGGGCGACGGCGGCAACGACCGCCTGTTCGGCGGCGGCGGCGACGATGAGCTGCTGGGCGGGGCCGGGGCCGACGTGCTTGCCGGCGGCGCGGGGGCGGATACCCTCGTCGGGGGCACCGGCGCCGACCGGATCGCGGGCGACGCCGGCAACGATGTCCTGCGCGGCGATGGCGGCACCGACGTGCTGTCGGGCGGCACCGGCAACGACAAGCTCTGGGGCGGGATCGGCGACGACCGGCTGGCGGGCAACGCCGGCAACGATCTTCTCTATGGCGACGCCGGCAAGGACGTGCTGTCGGGCGGCGCCGGCAGGGACAGGCTCTGGGGCGGGATCGGCGACGACCGGCTGGCGGGCAATGCCGGCAACGACGTCCTGCGGGGCGACGCCGGCAACGACGTGCTGTCGGGCGGCGACGGCGACGACAGGCTCTGGGGCGGCGCCGGCGACGACCGGCTGGCGGGCGGCGACGGCAATGACGTCCTGGACGGCGGCGACGGTGACGATGTCTTCGTCTGGATCGCCACGGAAGAAGGCGTGGCGCCCGACATCCTGAACGGCGGCGCGGGCTATGACAGCGTCCAGCTGGTCCTGACCACCAGCACGCTGCTGGACCGTTCGTTCAACGAGGAGCTCGCCACGTTCAAGGCGCTGCTGGCAGAGACCGCCGGCACCGGCGAGAGCATCACCTTCGACCGGTTCGGGCTGACACTGACGGATATCGAGACGCTCAATGTGTTCTACACCTTCAACGGCTCCACCGCCTTCAGGGCGCAGGACGACAGCGGGGCGCTGACCGAAGGGGGCGCGACGAACGTGGTCGTCGGCAATGTCCTGGCCAACGATATCGCCGCAAACCCGCTCGATCCGCTGACGATCACCGCGGTGTCCCTGGCGGCGGAGAATATCGGGGCGCCGGTTGCCGGCACCTACGGCAGCTTCGTGATCCAGCCGACCGGCAGTTATCGCTACACGTTCGACCCGACCTCGCCCCTGGCTCTGACGCTGTCCGAGGGGCAGATCGTCACCGACCAGATCTCCTATACGGTGCAGGACGGCGACAGCACCGCGACCGCCACATTGTCGATCGAGATCACCGTACCGTATGCCGCGCCGACCGTGGCGGCCGCCGGCAAGGCGATGGACGGTGGCATCGACGATTCCCTGTTCGGGGCATTGCCGGGCGAACCGGGCGATGCCTCCGATCCCCAGGCGGCGTATCTGCTCGACGGCGGCGCGGCGACATGGGCCGATTTCGATGCGGCCGATTTCGACGCGGCCGGCGGGTCGCCGGACGGGCTGATCGCGCCGGCGATCCTCGGCCAGACGCTGTTCGAACTCTAGGCCGACGGCGCGGCAGCATCGGCCAGCGGCCGCGGCAGGCGTTGCCGTGGCCCTGCGTCGTGCCGGCCCCTGCCCCGCCGCGCCGGGTCCCTGTCAGACAGGTCTTTTCAACCGGCGCCAATAGGTCGACGATAGCCGCGCTGCCCCGCACCCCGCGCGGGGCGACAGCGGAGACGACGAATGGACCAATTGATCCTGCGGCTTGGGGTGGCACTGGCCATCGGCCTTCTGGTCGGGCTGGAGCGCGGCTGGCGCGAACGCGACGAACCAGCGGGCAGCCGCACGGCCGGGCTGCGCACCTTCGGCATCATCGGCCTGCTGGGCGGGATCTTTGCCGCGCTCAGCCTCGCCATGGCGGCGCCTTCGGTGCTGGCGGCGGGGTTTCTGGGCTTTGCCGCGCTGTTCGGCCTGTTCGAATATCACGAAGCGCAGCACGACCAGACCTTCAGCGCCACCGGGCTGATCGCCGGTCTCGCGGTCTTTGCCCTGGGCGGGCTGGCGGTGGCGGGCGACTATCGCATCGCGGCGGGCAGCGGCGCGGCGCTGGCGGCGATCCTGGGCAGCCGCGACGTGCTGCACCGGGCGCTGAAGAAGCTGCAGTGGAACGAGCTGCGCTCGGCGCTGATGCTGGCGGTGATGACGACAGTGATCCTGCCGCTGCTGCCCAACCGCGCGATCGACCCCTGGGGCGGTTTCAATCCCTGGGAGGTCTGGTTCTTCACCGTGCTGATCGCCACGATTTCCTTCATCGGCTATATCGCCGTGCGGGTGCTGGGGCCGACCCGCGGCTTTCTGGTCAGCGGGCTGGGCGGGGCGCTGGTCTCCTCCACCGCGGTCACCGTGGCGCTGGCGCGGATGACGCGGCGCGGCGATCAGGCACTGCCGCTGGCCGGGGCGGCGGCGCTGGCCGGCATGGTCTCGGTGCTGCGGGTGACCGCCGTGGTGCTGATCCTCGCGCCCGGGCTCTTTGGCCGCATCGCGCCGGTCAGCCTGACCGGCGCCGGCGTTCTGGCGCTGACCGGCGCGCTGCTGCTGTCGCGCGGGCCGCATGACCAGACCGCCGCCGACGGCATCCGCAACCCGTTCGAGCTGCGGGCGCTGCTGGTCTTCGCCGCGCTCTTCGCGCTGGTCTCGACCGTCAGCGCGGCGCTGGTGGGCCGGTTCGGCGGCTCCAGCCTGGTGGTGACCTCGATGCTGTCGGGCATGTTCGACGCCGATGTCGCGGTGCTGAGCGCGCTGCGCAGCGATCCGCAGGCCTTGGGCGCGCAGGTGATCGCCGCGGCGGTGCTGGGCGCGCTGACCTCGAACGCCTGCGGCCGGCTGGTGCTGGCGGCCCTGGCCGGCACGCCGCGGTTCTGGCTGCCGCTGGCCGGCGCGACGCTGCTGGCGGTCGCCGCCGGCGCCGGCGTCTACGCGCTGCGGCTGGTCCCGTGACCCACGGCCGTCACAGCGGCCGCTTCAGCCAGCGCGACAGCACGCCCACGATCCCCTCGCGGAACAGCATCACGCCGATGACGAAGATCACCCCCTGGATGATGGTCACCCAGGCGCCGAAGCTGGCCAGGTAGTTCTGCATCGTCACGATCACCGCGGCGCCGACCAGCGGGCCGAAGATCGTGCCCATGCCGCCCAAGAGCGTCATCAGCACCACCTCGCCCGACATCGCCCAATGCACGTCGGTCAGCGACGCCAGCTGGAACACCTGGCTTTTCACCGCGCCGGCCAGCCCGGCGAAGGTCGCTGACAGGGTGAAGACCATCAGCTTGTAGCGGGCGACGTTATAGCCCAGCGAGATCGCCCGCGGCTCGTTCTCGCGGATCGCCTTGAGCACCTGACCGAAGGGAGAATGGGTGATGCGGTAGAGCATCAGCACGCCGCCGAAGGTCACCGCCAGCACGAAGAAATAGAGCGCCAGGTTGTCGTGCAGCGAGATCAGCCCGAACAGATCGCCGCGCGGCACCGACTGGATGCCGTCCTCGCCGCCGGTGAAATCGGCCTGCAGCGCGATGAAATAGACCATCTGCGCGAAGGCCAGCGTCACCATGGCGAAATAGATCCCCTGCCGGCGGATCGACAGCGACCCGATGATCAGCCCCAGCACCGCGGCGGCGGCGGTGCCGGCCAGCACCGCAAGCTCGGGCGTCAGCCCCCAGACCTTGGCGGCATGGGCGGCGACATAGCTGGCGGCGCCGAAATAGGCGGCATGGCCGAAGGACAAAAGCCCGCCGAAGCCCAGCAGCAGGTTGAACGCCGCCGCGAAGAGCGCGAAGCACATCAGCTTCATCGCGAAGACCGGATAGACCAGGAAGGGCAGCACCAGCAGCACCGCGAAAAGCGCCACGAAGATCGCCCTGTGCAGTCCCGGCATGCCGGCGGATTGTGCCACGGTCCCGGCCATGGTGGTTTCGCTCGTCGCCATCACGCGGCCCTCCCGAACAGCCCCTCGGGCTTGATCAACAACACGATTGCCATGATCACGAAGATCACCACGGCCGAGCCCTCGGGGTAGAACACCCGCGTCAGCCCCTCGACGATACCCAGGCCGAAGCCGGTGACGATGGCGCCCAGGATCGAACCCATGCCGCCGATCACCACCACCGCGAAGACCACGATCATCAGATCCGCCCCCATGTTGGGGTTCACCGAATAGATCGGTGCCGCCAGCACGCCGGCGAAGCCCGCCAGCGCGACGCCGAAGCCATAGGTCAGCGTGATCATCAGCGGCACGTTGATGCCGAAGGCGCCGACCAGCGTCGGGTTCTCGGTCGCCGCCCGCAGATAGGCGCCCAGCCGGGTCTTCTCGATCATGAACCAGGTGCCGAAGCAGACCACCACCGAGGCCAGGATCACCCAGCCGCGATAGTTCGGCAGGAACATGAAGCCCAAGTTGCGCCCGCCCGACAGCGAGGCCGGGATCTGATAGGGCAGCCCCGAGATGCCGTAGGAGTTGCGGAACAGCCCCTGGATGATCAACGCCAGACCGAAGGTCAGCAGCAGCCCGTAGAGGTGATCCAGATGATAGAGTCGGCTGAGCAGCAGCCGCTCCAGCAGCACACCGAAGGCGCCCACGACCAGCGGCGCGATGATCAGCGCCGGCCAATAGCCGATGCCCATGTAGTTCAGCAGCATCCAGGCGGCGAAGGCCCCCATCATGTAGAGCGCGCCATGGGTGAAGTTGATGATGTTGAGCAGGCCGAAGATCACCGCGAGGCCCAGCGACAGAACCGCGTAGAAAGAGCCGTTGATCAGCCCCAGCAGCAGCTGTCCCATGAGAACCTGCGGCGGGATTCCGAGAAGGTCGAACATGCAGATGTTTCCGTCGCCAGCGTTGGAAAGAGACGCGCGCCGGCAGGCCCGGCGCGCGCCATGGGGTCAGGTCGTCACTTCTTGGTGAAATCGCATTCCGGCAGCATCGGCAGGAACGCCTCTTCGCCCGGGATGGTGGCGATCTTCTTCAGCAGGTCCCATTCGCCGGTGGATTCGGCCGGCGTCTTCACCTCGTAGAGGGTCATATCGTGGATCGCCCGGCCGTCGCCGCGGACATAGCCCTTGCCCAGCAGCGGATCGTCGAACGGGTTGGCCTTCATCCAGGCGGCGACCTTGTCGCCCTCGGTGGTGCCGGTCGCCTCGACCGCGGCGAGATAGTGCATCACCTCGCCATAGACGCCCGCGGTGATCATGTTGGGCTTCGAGCCGCGCTCGGCCTCGAACCGGGCGGACCAGGCGCGGGTGGTGTCGTCGGTGTCCCAGTAGAAGGCCGAGGTCATCTGCAGACCCTGCGCGGTCTGCGCCCCCAGCGCGTGCACGTCGTTGATGAAGATCAGCAGACCCGCCAGCTTTTGCCCGGCCTGGGTGATGCCGAATTCCGCCGCCTGCTTGATCGCGTTGATGGTGTCGCCGCCGGCATTGGCCAGCCCGATCACATCGGCGCCGCTGGCCTGCGCCTGCAGCAGGAAGGAGGAGAAGTCGGTCGCCGGGAACGGCACGTCGACGCTGCCCACCACCTCGCCGCCATTGGCCTCGACCACCTTGGAGGTATTGTCCTGCAGCGAATGGCCAAAGGCGTAGTCCGCGGTCAGGAAGAACCACTTCTTGCCGCCGGCCTGGGTCACCGCCTTGCCGGTGCCATTGGCCAGCGCCGCGGTGTCATAGGTCCAGTGGATGGTGGTCGGCGCGCATTGCTCGCGCGTCAGTGCGGTGGAACCGGCGCCAGAGACCAGGAAGACGCCGTTCTGGCTGGCGGTGATCTGCGCCACGGCCAGCGCCACCGACGAGGTCGGCACATCCACCACCGCGTTGACGCCGTCGACCTCGTACCATTGCCGCACGATGTTCGAGCCGACGTCGGGCTTGTTCTGGTGGTCGGCCGAGACGATCTCGACGTTCAGCCCCTTGGCGGCGGCGCCGAAATCCTCGACTGCCATGCGCGCCGCGATCACCGAGCCTTCGCCGGCGACATCCGAATAGACGCCCGAGCGGTCGTTGAGCACGCCGAGCTTGACATTGATGCCCTCGGCCAGCGCGCCGCCGGCGGCAAGTGCGCCAAATGCGGTACCCAGTACCAGTTTCTTCAGCATTTCCTTCTCCTCCTCTGTGCCGGCACATGGGGCGCCGGGGCCCTTTCAGACGCCCAGATAGGCGTGCAGCTTGTCGATATTGGCGTCGAGATCGGCATTGGGGATCATGTCGATGACCCTGCCCTGATCGACGACGTAATGGCGGTCCGCCACCGAGGCCGCGAAGCGGAAGTTCTGCTCCACCAGCACGATGGTGAACCCCTCGTTCTTCAGCGCGGTGATGGTGCGGCCGATCTGCTGCACGATCACCGGCGCCAGCCCCTCTGTGGGCTCGTCCAGCAGCAGCAGCCGGGCGCCGGTGCGCAGGATGCGGGCGATCGCCAGCATCTGCTGTTCGCCGCCCGACAGTTTGGTGCCCTGGCTGCGGCGGCGTTCGCGCAGGTTGGGAAACAGCTCGTAGATCCGCGCGACGCTCAGCCCGCCGGGGCCGATGGCGGGCGGCAGCATCAGGTTCTCCTCGACATTGAGCGAGGCGAAGATGCCGCGCTCCTCCGGGCAGATGGCGATGCCGAGGCGGGCGATATGGCGCGGCGCCAGCCCGATGGTCTCCTGCCCGTCGAACAGGATCGAGCCGCTGCGCTTGGCCAGAATGCCCATGATCGCCAGCAGCGTGGTGGTCTTGCCGGCGCCGTTACGGCCCAGCAGGGTGACCACCTCGCCCTGGTGCACGTCGAAATCCATCCCGTGCAGCACGTGGCTTTCGCCATACCAGCCCTGCAGCCCGCGCACGCGCAGCAGGGCGTTGTCGGTCAGATCAGTCATGGCCGGCTCCGATATAGGCGTCGATCACCTCGGGGGATTGCGAGACGGTGGCATAATCGCCCTCGGCCAGGATCTCGCCGCGGGCCAGAACGGTGATCCGGTCCGACAGCTTCGCCACCACCGACAGATTGTGTTCCACCATCAGCACGGTGCGGTTCTGTGCCACCCGCCGGATCAGCGCGGCGATGCGTTCGACATCCTCATGCCCCATGCCCGCCATCGGCTCGTCCAACAGCAGCATGTCCGGGCTCAGCGCCAGCGTCGCCGCGATCTCCAGCGCCCGCTTGCGGCCATAGGACAGCTCGCCGGCGCGGTGGTCGACGAAATCCGACAGCCCGACCTCGTCGATAAAGCCGCGGGCGTCGTCGTCGAACCGGCTCAGCAGCTTGTCCGAGCGCCAGAAGTCGAAGCTTTCGCCGCGCTTGCGCTGCAGCGCCACCCGCACGTTCTGCAACACTGTCAGATCGGGAAACACCGCCGAGATCTGGAACGACCGCACCAGCCCCAGCCGGGCGATTTCGGCCGGTTTCATCCGGGTGATGTCGCGCCCCTCGTAAATGATGGTGCCGCGGGTCGGTTGCAGGAATTTGGTCAACAGGTTGAAGCAGGTGGTCTTGCCCGCCCCGTTCGGGCCGATCAGGGCGTGAATGGTGCCCTTCTCGACCTTCAGATCCACGTTGTTGACCGCAACGAAGCCCTTGAACTCCTTGGTCAGGCCCCTGGCCTCCAGAGCGATGGTCATCGCCCGCGCCCCGGCCGCAGCCCGACGGCCGCAAGCGTTGTCCTGAAACCTTGCATCGGCGTCTCCTCCCCAATGTTCGCGCACAGGTGCGACCGGCGCGACAGGCGCGCCGGTCCGCTGTCGATCAGATGTCAGTCGGCAGCCGCATCCCGGCGAACCGCTGGCGCAGGGTCAGCTTAGACAGCTTGCCGGTCGCGGTGTAAGGCAGACTTTCGACCAATTCGATGTGGTCGGGCTTCCACCAACTGGCGACATGCCCCTCGTACATCGCCATCAGGCTGCCGGGGTCGAACGCCGCATCCGCCCGCGGCACGACGCAGAGCATCGGGCGTTCGCCCCATTTGCTGTGCGGCACCGCGATACAGGCGACCTCGGCCACATCGGGATGGCCCACCGCGATATTCTCCAGGTCGATCGAGCTGATCCACTCGCCGCCCGACTTGATCACATCCTTGGTGCGGTCGGTGATCCGCAGATAGCCGCGTTCGTCGATGGCTGCGAGATCGCCGGTCGAGAACCAGCCGTCCGCGGTGAACTGATCCGGCGCATCGCCCTTGTAGTAGCCGGCGGCGACCCAGGGGCCGCGCACCTGCAGCACGCCGACGGATTCCCCGTCATGCGGCAGGATAGTGCCGTCCTCATCCACCAGCCGCAGGTCGACGCCGAACAGCGGCCGGCCCTGATAGCACTGGATCGCATAGCGCTCCTCGGCCGGCAGATCGACCTCGTCGCCCTTGAGCGCGCCGAGCGTACCCACCGGGCTCAGCTCGGTCATGCCCCAGCCGTGGACCACGCGCACGTCGTGTTCCTCCTCGAAGGCGCGGACCATGGCCAGCGGCGCGGCCGAGCCGCCGACCATCATGCGTTCGACCTTGTCCAGCCGCTTGCCGGTCTCACGCAGGTGGCGCAGCAGCTCAAGCCAGACCGTGGGCACGCCGGCCATCAGGGTGACGCCCTCGCCCTCCAGCAGCTCGGTCAGGCTGGCGCCGTCCATCGCATGGCCCGGCAGCACCAGCCGGGCGCCGTTCATCAGCGCCGCATAGGGGATCCCCCAGGCATTGGCGTGGAACATCGGCACCACCGGCAGCACCGCGTCGCGCGACCGGATCGACAGCCAGTCGCCGCCGCTGACCGCCAGCCCGTGGATGATGGTGGAGCGGTGGTTGTAGAGCACCCCCTTGGGGTTGCCCGTGGTGCCGGAGGTATAGCACAGCGCGCTGGCGCTGCGCTCGTCCAGCTCCGGCCAGTCGAAGCTCTCGGGCTCGCCGGCCAGCAGATCCTCATAGGCGCGCAGCTCCTCGATGCTGCTGTCGGGCAGTTCGTCGGCATCGCAGAGCGCGATATAGCCGCGCACGGTGGTGAACTCTTCGCTCAGCTTCTCGACCAGGCCGGTAAAGGTCAGATCGAAGAACAGATGGGTATCCTCGGCGTGGTTGGCGATATAGGCCAGCTGCTCGTGGAACAGGCGCGGGTTCATCGTGTGGCAGACCGCCCCGATGCAGGACACCGCATAATAGATCTCAAGATGGCGGAACCCGTTCCAGGCGAGCGTGCCGACGCGGTCGCCCTCCTTGACACCCATCTTCACCAGCGCATTGGCCAGCTGGTGCACGCGGCGGCCGAAATCGGCGTAGCTGTAGCGATGGATCGACCCATCGACCTTGCGTGAGACGATCCCTGCCGTGGGGTGAAACTTTATCGCATGGCGCAGAATCGCCGTGATGGTCAGCGGCTGATCCATCATCAGTCCGGGTAGCATGCGGTCCTCCTCCCTAAATCAGACCTTGAGAAAAGGCTAGTGAACGGTCGGTAGGTTGTCTAGCGGTTTTCTGAACGGATGTTCAGATGAGGCTTGGAGGTCCACCCGGTCAACTCTCGATTGCGCGCCTCGCCCCGGCACCCTATTCTGCCGCAAATCGAAGGGAGACCGAATGTCCGCCAAACGCGAAGCCGGCCACGGCGGCCGCGAAAAGGGATTCGTGCAACGTGAGCTGCTGGAAACCGCGGCGCGCCTTTTCAACGAACGCGGCTTTCATGGCACCTCGCTGCAGATGGTGGCGAGCGAGCTTGGCGTGACCAAGACGGCGATCTACCATTATGTGCCCAGCAAGCTGGACCTGCTTTATCGGGTACATGAGATTTCGCTGCAGACGGCAGAGGAGTCGCTGGCCCGCGCCCGCACCGAGGGCCGCGACGGGGCAGAGCGCATCCGGCTGCTGGTCTATTATTATCTCATGGAAATATGCGCCTCTCCCACCGCCTGCTTCTTCATGGTGGAGCAGGATTCGCTCGCCGGAGAGCAGGCCGCGGAGATCGCCGAGCGGCGGCGCAGGCTGGAACGCGTGACCCGCGAGCTGGTGCAAAGCGGCATCGACGACGGCTCCATCGTGCCCTGCGACCCCAAGGCCGCGACCTTCGTCCTGATCGGCGCGATGAACTGGGTGACGAAATGGTACAAGCCCGGCGGCGACTGGGACGCCGCCCAGGTGGCCGACGGGATCAGCGCAATCGTCGCCCGCAGCCTGGCGCTGCACCCCTCTACGGCGCTGCCCACCGACCTGTCGCGGCCCGGGCTAACGCCCTTCAGCGCCCCCGCGACAGCCCCCAAGGAACCCGCCTGACCGAAACCTACCGGTCGTTCAATTGACCCATCGGTCAGGCCCAAACGCCGCCCCTGCAAACGCAAACGGCCCGGGACTTTCCCGGGCCGCGTCGCAGTGCTGTCGGGGCCGGAATTGCCTAGCGGATGGTCGGGTCCAGCCGGTCGCGCAGCCAGTCGCCCAGCAGCGAGATCGCCAGCGTGGTCAGCACGATCACCACCGAGGGCGTCAGCATGATCCAGGGCGCCCGGGTTATATATTCGCGCCCGTAGCCCACCATGTTGCCCAGGCTGGTCATCGGCGGCTGCACCCCGAGGCCGAGGAACGACAGGCCCGATTCCAGCAAGATCACCTCGGGGAACACCAGCGTCATCGACACGATCAGGGTCGAGGCGATATTGGGCAGGATGTGGCGCAGATAGACCCGGCCGGGCCTGGCCCCCAGCTGGGTCACCGCGGTGGCATAGCCCTGGGCCGAGGCGGCGATCGCCAGGCCGCGGGCGATCCGGGCGTAACGCTCCCAGCCGTAAAGCCCCATCAGCCCGACCAAGAGCGGCAGCGAATTGCCGAAGAAGGCCAGCACCGACAGCGCCAGGATCAGGAAGGGCATCGCCGCCTGGAAGTCGGCCAGGACCAGCACGATCTGTTCGACGACACCGCGGAAATGCGCCGCCAGAAAGCCCAGCGTGGTGCCGAGCACGGCCGAGATCAGCGTGGCGCCGAAGGCGATCAGCAGCGACACCCGGATCGACACGATCAGCCGCGACAGCACGTCCCGGCCCAGCTCGTCGGTGCCCAGCGGGTGGGCCAGCGACTGGAACGGCGCCACCAGCCGGTATTTCAGGTCGAGCGCGGTGAAGGACTGCGGCGCCAGCCAGTTCGAGAAGATGGCGACCAGCAGCATCACCGCGACCCAGAAGATCGAGACGCCGACATACCAGGGCAGATCCAGCCGGCGGCGTGCCGGTTCGGCGGGGACGGAAGAGGCAAGCATATCGGTCATGGCTCAGGCTCCCGCGCGCGCGCCGTGGCGAAGCCGCGGGTCGAGCACGCCATAGAGGAAATCGACGATCAGGTTCGAGGTCACCATCGAGGCGGCGACCAGCAGCAGCAGGCATTGCACCACCGCCAGGTCGCGGTTCGACACCGCCACCACCAGCAGCCGGCCGACCCCGGGCCAGGAGAACACGCTTTCGACCACCACGGCGCCGGCGATCAGGCTGCCGACCAGAAAGCCCACCAGCGTCACCGTCGGGATCGCCGCGTTGGGCAGCGCATGGCCGCGCACCACCGCCGCCCAGGGCAACCCCTTGGCCGATGCGGTGCGGATGAAGGGGCGGCCCAGCACCTCCAGCATCGCCGAGCGGGTGAAGCGCGCCAGTGCGGCGGCGCCACCAAGACCCAGCGTGACGATCGGCAAGATCGCATGCATCCAGCTGTCGCGCCCGCCCGAGGGCAGCCAGCCGAGGTTGACCGAGAAGACCAGCACCAGCGCCAGCGCCAGAACGAAGCTGGGGATGGCAAAGCCGAACACGGCCGAGACCATCACCGCGCGGTCGAAGGCCGTGCCCTGATGCAGCGCCGCATAGACCCCGGCGGGGATGCCGATGGCCAGTTGCAGCAGCAGCGCCGGGATGGTCAGCGCCAGCGTCGCCGGGATCCGCTCGCCCACCAGCTCGAAGGCAGAGCGACCGTCGCGCATCGAGATGCCGAGATCGCCGCGCAGGATGGCGCCGAAATAGTCGACGTATTGCACCAGCACCGGCTTATCGAGGCCCCAGCTGTGGCGGAAGGCCTCGACCGCCTCGGGCGGCGCCTCGGGACCCAGAATGATCGTGGCGGGATCGCCCGACAGGCGCAGCACCACGAAGGCGAAGGTGACCACCAAAGCGATGGTGAGAAGCGCACGCAGCGTGCGCGTGGCGATGTAACGGATCATTCTGCGGCCATCCCTGCGGGGGTTGTGTCATTGATCAGGAGGCAGGCGGCGCTGCGGTCCGCGCCGATCGGGCTGAGCCGCGGCGTCTCCCAGCGGCAGCGGTCCTGCGCCAGCGGGCAGCGCGGATGAAAGGCGCAGCCGGTGGGGCGCGCGGCCGGGTTCGGCGGCTCGCCGGTCAGGATCACCCGCTGCCGGCGCTGCGCCCCCGGCGTCGGCGCGGCCGAGACCAGCGCCCGGGTATAGGGGTGTTGCGGGTCGCGCAGCACCTCCTCTGCCGTGCCCTGTTCGACGATATGGCCCAGATACATCACCGCGACGCGCTGGCTGATCTGGCGCACCACCCGCAGGTCGTGGCTGATGAAGACCATCGCCAGCCCGCGTTCGGTCTGCAGGTCGATCAGCAGGTTGACCACCTGCGCCTGGATCGACACGTCCAGCGCCGAGACCGGCTCGTCGCAGACCAGCAGTTCGGGATCGGTGATCAGCGCCCGGGCGATCACCACCCGCTGGCGCTGGCCGCCGGACAGCTCATGCGGGAACCGGCGGCCGTGATCCTCGGACAGGCCGGTCAGTTCCAGCGCCTGGCGCACCCGGTCGGCATGGTCCTGCTTGCTGCCGATGCCGTGGATCTCCAGCGGCTCGGCGATCTGATCGGCCACCGGCAGCCGGCGGTCGAGCGCGCCCAGCGGGTCCTGGAACACCATCTGCGCCCGGCGGCGCAGGGCGCGCCAGGGCTCGGAGCCCGGCGCCGGCATCGGCGCATCGCCGAAGCGGACCGCGCCGGTATCCGGCGCCTCCAGCCCCAGCGCCATCCGGCCCATGGTGGATTTGCCCGAACCGGATTCGCCGACGATGCCCAGGGTCTCGCCCGGGCGCACCTCAAGCGACACGCCGGCCACCGCCTGCACCGCGACGGGGGTGCCGAACAGGCCCTTGCGGCTGGTGTAGGTGCGGGTCACGTTGTCCAGAGACAGAAGCGGCGCGGTCATGCCGTCACCTCCGGTCTTGCGATTTCGACGGGCGGAACCACGGCGGCTGGCTGCAGGTCCAGCTCTCCGGCGCGGGCGCAGGCGATGCGGCGGCCCGGCTCCAGCCGGCGCAGCTCGGGCACGCCGCCCAGACAGGCCGGCGCGGCATGGGCGCAGCGGGGCGAAAACGCGCAGCCCTGCGGCATTCGACGCGGATCTGGCACCACGCCCGGGATCGCCACCAGCCGGCGCGGCGCATCCAGCGTCGGCAGCGCGTCGATCAGGCCGCGGGCATAGGGGTGGCGCGGCGCATCGAACAGATCGCGCGCCGGCGCCTCCTCGATCACCCGACCGGCGTACATCACCGCCACACGGTCGCAATTCTCGGCCACGACACCCAGATCGTGGCTGATCAGCACCAGCGCCATATCGGTCTCGCGCCGCACCAGCTGCAGCAGATCGAGGATCTGCGCCTGGATCGTCACGTCGAGCGCGGTGGTGGGCTCGTCGGCGATCAGCAGATCGGGATTGCCGGCCAGCGCCATGGCGATCATCACCCGCTGGTTCTGACCGCCCGACATCTCGTGCGGATAGGATTTCAGACGGCCCGCCGCGTCGGGAATGCCGACGAGGTCCAGCAGCCGCTTTGCTTCGGCATCGATGGCGCGGCCCGACAGGCCGCGGTGCAGCGCCAGCGTCTCGGCCATCTGGCGACGGATCGTCAGCACCGGGTTCAGCGCCGAGGCCGGGTCCTGAAAGATCATCGCCACGCGACCGCCGCGGATCCGTTCGATCGCCTCGACCGGCCGGTCCAGCAGGTTTTCGCCATCGAGGGTCACCCGACCCTCGATGGCGGCTTTTTCAGGGAGCAGCCGCAGGGCCGCCAGCCAGGTTACCGATTTGCCGGACCCGCTTTCGCCGACGATCCCCAGCGCCTCGCCACGGTGGATCGCGAAATCCACCCCGCGGACCGCGGGCGCCCCGTCAAAGGCGACCCGCAGCCCTTCTATCCTGATCAACGGCCCTGACATGGCTCAGATCGCGAAGTTGCCGGGCGCGAAGTCCATGGCGAAAGACGGCGAGGCCTTCCACTGGATCGACTTCGGCTTGGCGGTGAAGGTCGCGTTCTGGTGCAGCACGGTGAACGCCGGATCCTCGCGCTCGGTGATCTCCAGCATCCGCTTGAAGGCCTTGCGGCGGGCGGCGCGGTCGACCGAGGTTTCGAGGAATTCGCACAGCTGGTTCATCTCGGCGTTTTCCCATTCGCCGATCTGCTGCTGCTGACCGTTCGGCCCGTGCTGGTTGACGATCGAGGACACCGGATCCGGGAAGGGCGCCGAGTTCGACCAGTCGCGGATCGCGCGGGTGTCGCCGCGTTCCATGATCTGCGACCAGTTTTCCTTGCTCTCGATCTGCACGTTCAGGCCGACCGACTTCCACATCTCGACCAGGATCTGCGCGGTGGCGACCTGGTTGGTGTAGTAGTTGTTCAGCAGACGGTAGGGGATCGGATCGCCCTTGTAGCCGGCTTCCTTCACCAGGCTCATGGCCAGTTCCGGGTTGAACTCCGGCACCGTCCAGTCGGCGATGAACATATCGGCGTAGAACGGCCACTGCAGGCCGGCAGGAACCACGGTGCGACCGGCCCAGAGGCTGTCGACGATGGCCTGACGGTCGATCGAATGGGTCAGCGCGCGGCGGATGCGGGGATCGGCCAGTTGCGCGTGATGCTTGTCGAACACGGTCAGACGGTGGTTCGGGATGGTGCCGCCCTGAACCTCGAAGGCCGCGTTGGTTTCGATCTCGCCGATCAGATCCGGCGGGATGTCGCAGGCGAACTGATATTCGCCCGACAGCTGGCCGTTCACCCGGCTGGCGACTTCCGGAACTTCGACGAAGCGGATCTGCTGCAGCGGCGGCAGACCGCCCCAGTAATCGTCATGCGATTCCAGCAGCAGTTCGGTATCGGGGATGAAATGGACCACCTTGTAGGGGCCGGTGGTGACGGGCTTGCGCGCCCAGTCGAGGTAGGAGGCGCTCTCCTCCCAGCCGCGGCGCGACATGATGTCGGAGCCGTAGCGCAGCAGCCGGCCTTCCAGCGTCACGTCGGGGGTCGCGTTGTAGAAGCGCACGGTATACTTGTCGACGGCTTCGACCCGGGCCAGATCCGGCCAGGCGCGGCGGGCGACGGCGGGCACCTCGACCGGCAGCTCCTTGCTGGCGTGCGGCGTCGGGATCTGTTCGAAGGCCTTGATGGTGCTGCGGTTCTTCGGCTCGGTATTGCCGAACATCCGCTCGCGCGAGAAGGTGAAGACCACATCCTCGGCGGTCAGCTCGTCACCGTTGTGGAACTTGACGCCTTCGCGCAGCTTCAGTTCCACGGTCTGATCGTCGATCCGCTTCCACTCGGTCGCCAGCAGCGGCTTGGCCTCGAGCTGGCCGCGCAGGTTGCGGCCGATCAGCGATTCCCAGATCGAGCCGAAGAACACGCGCTCGCCGACGTTGGACTGCTCGCGCAGCACGTCGAGGGTGTTGGAGTTGGTGATCTTCTGCACGGCGATGGTGATCGACGGGCGGGCGCTCTGGCCGATGGCAAAGCGCGGCA
>JBFXGQ010000006.1:0-27306 GCA_050177915.1 Pseudodonghicola sp.
ATCGCCTCGGTCCGGTCGGCCATCCAGCGCACCGGCCGGCCCAGCGCGCAGGCGGCCTGGGCGACCGCGAAATACTCCGGATAGGGCGCCGCCTTCATGCCGAATCCGCCGCCGACATCGGGGTTGGTGACGCGGATGTCGTCCTTGTCGAGGCCCAGCAGCCGCGCCAGCTCGGACTTCATCCCCCAGACCCCCTGGCCGCCGAAGGCCAGATGCAGCCGGCGGCCGTCCCATTCGGCATAGCAGCCGCGCGGCTCCATCGGGTTGACGATGATGCGGTTGTCGGCAACCTCCAGGCTGACCACCCGGGCGGCCTCGGCAAAGGCGGCCTCGGTCGCCGCCTCGTCGCCCAGCCCCCAGTCGAAGGCCAGATTGTCGGGCGCCGCCTCGTTCACCGGGACGCCGCCGCGCGCCAGATCCATCTTGGCCGGCAATTCCTCGATGTCGAATTCGATCATCTCCGAGGCGTCGCGCGCCTGCGCCAGCGTCTCGGCCACGATCAGCGCCATCGGCTCGCCGACATGGCGCACCTTGTCCTTGGCCAGCACCGGCCGGTGCGGCGCCGCCGCCTTGCTGCCGTCGCGGTTGTCCAGCACCACGCCCGCCATGCTTTCGGTGATGCCGGCGGCCTCCAGATCCTCGATGGTCAGCACCAGATGCACGCCCTCGGCCTCGCGCGCATCAGACACGTCCAGCTTGCGGATCTCGCCATGGGCGACCGGCGAGCGCAGCACATAGGCATAGAGCGCCCCCTCCGGCGCGATGTCGTCGACATAGCGCCCGTGCCCCGTCAGCAGACGAAGATCCTCGACCCGAGTGACCGGCTGGCTTTTCCCGAACTTTTCCATTGGCGCGCCCCTGCTTGATAGCTTCCGGCGCGAACCCTAGCCCGGCTGCGGCGAATGTCCAGCCAGCCCCAGCACCGTCACCACATGACGCAGCCCATATCCGTTAAAGCCGGTTGACATGGCCACCGAATAGGCGCCCATCGCGTCGAACAGCACATAATCGCCCGGCTGTGTGTCCTCGGGCAGTTCCAGCCCGTCGGGCAGCCGGTCGAGGCTGTCGCAGGTCGGCCCGAAGGTGCGGCGCGGCACCGGCGCCCCCTGCCGCGGCAGGCCCTCGGGGCTCAGCACATAGGTGCGCGCGCCCAGCCCCATGTCGCGCAGGTCGATCATGCCGCCATAGATGCCATCGTTCAGGAACACGGTGCGGCCTGCGTCGCGCATCCCCTTGATCCGGGTGGCCAGCGTGAAGGCCTCGGCCACCATGGCGCGGCCCGGCTCGCAGATCAGCTCCGGTGCATCCGCCCCGAAGGCGCGCGCGGCCGCCGCCGCGATCCGGTCGAACACCGCCTCAAGATCCGGCGCGCGGGCGCCGCGATGGGCGGCAAAGCCGCCGCCGACATTCAGCCGCCCGATGCGCAGGCCGGCCCGTTCGGCGATGCGGGCCGCCTCGGCGATATAGATCTCCCAGGCGGAGGGTTCCTCGCATTGGGTGCCGGGGTGGAAACAGATCGACGGCTGCCAGCCGCCCGCCGCCACCCGCGCCAGCAGCGCCGCCGCCGCCTCGGGCGTGGCGCCGTGCTTGTCGCCGAAATCATAGGCCGCGCCCGCCACCGGCAGCGCGAAGCGCACCGCGATCTCGGCCTCGCGCGGCACCGCCGCCAGCTTGTCCAGCTCGGAGGCCTCGTCCACCGCCCAGCTCGCCACGCCGGCCTCGATCCCGGCAGAGACCTCCGCCGGGCTGCGCACCGGGTTGTTGTAATGCAGCACCGCCGCCCGGTTCACCGCCCGCACCGCCCGCATCTCGGCCGGCGAGGCGACGTCGAAGGCGGCGATCCCGGCGGCGTCGAGATTGGCCAGCACCTCGGTCCGCTCATTGGCCTTGACGGCATAGGTGACCAGCCCGGCGAACCCGGACCGGAACCGCTGTGCCGTGGCCTGCAACACCGCCGGCGACAGGAACAGAACCGGGTGATCCGGCTGCATCCGCGACAGATAGCTGGCGGGGTCGACCCAGGGCGTGGTCATCGATTTCATCTGAACTCCTCGCATCTTTGTGACCAGCCTGCCCTTGTTTCCTGTCGTTTTCACGCATCAACCTGTCAAAAGGCCAGCCCGTTTTCGTCAAGGTGCCGTAATGAGTGTGCAAATCGACAATATTGACCGCAATCTGCTCAGCCTGCTGCGCGAAAACGCCCGCACGCCGGTCACCGATCTGGCCCGCCGGCTGGGACTGGCCCGCACCACCGTGCAGGCGCGGATCGAACGGCTGGAACGAACCGGGGCGATCTGCGGCTATACGCTGCGCGCCAGCGCGGTCAGCGCGCCGCCGCTGCGCGCCACCGTGCTGGTGTCGATCGAACCGCGCAGCGGCCCGGCGGTGCTGGCGCGGCTGCGCGGCCTCAGCGGCGTCGAAGTGGTGCACAGCACCTCGGGCCGGTTCGACCTGCTGATCCAGATCGCCGCCGAGACCACCGCCGAGCTGGACGAGACCCTCGACCGCATCGGCGAAGCCAAGGGCGTGCGCAGCTCGGAAAGCCTGATCCACCTCAGCACCAAGCTGCACCGCGCCCCCTGAGACGCGCGCCGGCCTTTTACCGCTCAGGTCCTTTTTCTGGCTGAAAATATCCCGGGGGAGCCTCCGCAGGAGGCGGGGGCAGAGCCCCCTGCCGGCGCCGCGCTCAGTTCCGCAGCAACCCCAGCCGCCGGAACAGCCAGCCCAGCAGCACCCCCAGCGCCACCAGCAGCAGGCAGACCACCCAGAAGGCCACCGGCGAATGCGCGCCGGGGATGCCGCCCACGTTGATGCCCAACAGGCCGGTGATCAGGCTCATCGGCAGGAAGATCGCCGCCACCACCGACAGCAGCAGCATCTGCCGGTTCATCGCCTCGGCGCGCATGTCGGTGACCTGATCCTGCACCACCTGCGCCCGGTCGCGGATCGCGTCCAGCTCCTCGGCCAGCCGGGTGACCCGTTCGGTCGCCTCGCGCAGCCGGCTGCGGTCGCGCAGGGTCAGCCACCTGAGATCCTCGATCTCCAGCGTCGACAGCGCGTCGCGCTGCGGGAACATGTAGCGGCGCAGCAGGATCGCCTCGCGCCGGACATCGGCCAGTTCGGCGCGATCCTCGGCGCCGGGGCCGTCGGGCTCGTCCACCGCATCCTCCAGCCGGTCGATCCGTTCGTTCAGCGCCGAGACCACCGGCTCGGCCCGATCGGCCAGCCGCAGCGCCAGCCGCGCGATCAGATCGCCCGGCGACACCGGCCCGGCGCCGCGCCCCAGCGCATCCATCATGTCGTCGACCGCCTGCAGCTCGCGCATCTGGACCGAGATCACGATCCGGTCCGACACGAACAGCCGCAGCGAGATCATGTCCTCGGGCTCCGCCCCCGGGGTCAGGTTGACGCCGCGCAGGTTCATCAGCGCGATGCCGCCGTGCAGGGTGCAGCGCGGCCGGGTCTCCTCGGCCAGCAGCGCCTCCATCTCCAGCGGCTCCAGATCCGCGGTCTCCAGCCATTTGCGCCCCGCCGGCGTCCAGCCGTCGACATGGGCCCAGACGAAACCGCTGTCCGGCGCCGCGGGGTCGCGCACCCGCCGCGGTTCCGGCAGCATCGGCCACGCCTTGCCTGCGCCGTCAAAGCCATAGACCCGAATCTCAGACAATCGCCCGGCCTCCGTTCTGCCCCTGTCTGCCCCTGTGCTGCGCGCGCCGCGGATCGCCCCGGGCGCGTGCCGGCCCATGTTTGCCCGCTGGGCGCGGCGCTGTCATCCGCTTTCCGATCCCGCGCCGGAGCCGGAGGCGCGCGGAAAGACGGTCGAAAGACGGACGAAACACGCCGGAAACCCCGGTGAAAGTGCCTGCCGCACCTTTCCCTTGGCCGGCCGTTTCGCTAGGAGATTGAGCCAAACCGACCGACAGATAGACCTATAGTGACGAGGGGACCCTCCGCATGGCGATGGACAAGACCTTCAACGCGGCGGAAGCCGAAGACCGTTTGTACCGGGCCTGGGACGAGGCCGGGTGTTTCCGCGCCGGCGCCAACGCCAGCCGGGCGGAAACCTTCTGCATCATGATCCCGCCGCCCAACGTGACCGGCAGCCTGCACATGGGGCATGCCTTCAACAACACGCTGCAGGACATCCTGGTGCGCTGGCACCGGATGCGCGGCTTCGACACCCTGTGGCAGCCCGGTCAGGACCACGCCGGCATCGCCACCCAGATGGTGGTGGAGCGCGAGCTGGCCAGGCACCAGCAGCCCTCGCGCCGCGAGATGGGGCGTGAGGCCTTCGTCGAGAAGGTCTGGGAATGGAAGCAGCAGTCGGGCGGCACCATCGTCAACCAGCTGAAGCGGCTGGGCGCCTCCTGCGACTGGTCGCGCAACGCCTTCACTATGTCGGGCGCCCCCGGCGCGCCGGCGGGCGAAGAGGGCAACTTCCACGACGCGGTGATCAAGGTCTTTGTCGACATGTACGACAAGGGGCTGATCTATCGCGGCAAGCGGCTGGTCAACTGGGACCCGCATTTCGAGACCGCGATCTCGGATCTTGAGGTCGAGAACCTCGAAGTCGCCGGCCATATGTGGCATTTCAAATACCCGCTGGCGGGCGGCGAGACCTATACCTATGTAGAGAAGGACGAGGACGGCAACGTCGTCTTCAGCGAGGAACGCGACTACATCTCCATCGCCACCACCCGGCCCGAGACCATGCTGGGCGACGGCGCCGTGGCGGTGCATCCGTCGGATGCGCGGTATGCCCCCATCGTCGGCAAGCTCTGCGAAATCCCGGTGGGGCCGAAGGAACACCGCCGGCTGATCCCGATCATCACCGACGAATACCCCGATCCCGATTTCGGCTCGGGCGCGGTGAAGATCACCGGCGCGCATGACTTCAACGACTATCAGGTCGCTAAACGCGGCGGCATCCCGATGTACCGGCTGCTGGACAGCAAGGCGCATCTGCGCGCCGACGGCCTTCCCTATGCCGATTGCGCCGCCCGCGCGCAGGAGATTTCCAACGGTGCCGAATTCACCGAACTGGAGATCGACACGCTGAACCTGGTGCCCGACGACCTGCGCGGGCTCGACCGGTTCGAGGCGCGCAAGCGGGTGGTCGAGCAGATCACCGACGAGGGCCTCGCGGTCATGGTCACCGGCGAGGACGGCGAACCGGTGCCGCTGGTCGACAACAAGCCGATCATGCAGCCCTTCGGCGACCGCTCCAAGGTCGTCATCGAACCGATGCTGACCGACCAGTGGTTCGTCGACACCGCCAAGATTGTCGGCCCGGCGCTGGACGCGGTGCGGGGCGGCGACATCGCCATCCTGCCCGAGAGCGGCGAGAAGACCTATTACCACTGGCTGGAGAATATCGAGCCCTGGTGCATCTCGCGCCAGCTGTGGTGGGGCCACCAGATCCCGGTGTGGTACGGGCTGGACCTGTCGGCGCCGGAATTCCGCGACGACGAGGGCGACGGCGCCCTCGACGTGGTCGAGATGGGCCGGCTGCTGCTGAACGGTCTGGTCCATATGGGCGACGTGCATCACTGCGCCGCCGATTTCGACGGCATTCAGGGTGCCTTCCGCGACGAGCTGGCCGATACCCCGCATCCGATCGCCGACGCCCGCATCGTCCAGGTCGCCGACAAGCATGAGGCGGTGCAGACCTTCGCCGCCGCGCTGGCGCAATACGAAATCGACCAGGACCCGACCAAGCTGGTCTACCCGGTCTGGCAGGACCCCGATGTGCTGGACACCTGGTTCAGCTCGGGCCTCTGGCCGATCGGCACCCTGGGCTGGCCCGAGCAGACGCCGGAACTGGACCGCTATTTCCCCACCGACGTGCTGGTCACCGGCCAGGACATCCTGTTCTTCTGGGTCGCCCGGATGATCATGATGCAGCTTGCCGTGGTGAACGAAATCCCGTTCAGGACGGTCTATCTGCATGGGCTGGTGCGCGACGCCAAGGGCAAGAAGATGTCCAAGTCGGTCGGCAACGTCGTCGATCCGCTGGAGATCATCGACGAATACGGCGCCGATGCGCTGCGCTTCACCAATGCTGCCATGGCCTCGCTCGGCGGCGTGCTGAAGCTGGATATGCAGCGGATCGCCGGCTATCGGAACTTCGGCACCAAGCTGTGGAACGCCATGCGCTTCGCCGAGATGAACGAGGTCTTCACCACCCCGGCGGCCGCGGGCATCCCGCAGCCGGTCCAGACGGTGAACAAGTGGATCATCGGCGAAACCGCCCGCGTCCGCGTCGAGGTCGACGAGGCGCTGGCCAACTTCCGCTTCAACGACGCCGCCAACGCGCTCTATGCCTTCGTCTGGGGCAAGCTCTGCGACTGGTATGTCGAGCTGTCCAAGCCACTGCTGCAGGGCGAGGATGCGGCGGCCCAGCTCGAGACCCGGCAGACGATGAAATGGGTGCTGGACCAGTCGCTGATCCTGCTGCACCCGATCATGCCCTTCATCACCGAAGAGCTCTGGGCGCTGTCGGGCGAGAGGGCCAAGATGCTGGTGCATGGCGACTGGCCGGACTACGCCCCCGCCGATCTGGTGGACCCGCAGGCCGATCACGAGATGAACTGGGTGATCGGGCTGATCGAGGCGGTGCGCTCGGCGCGGTCGCAGATGCATGTGCCTGCCGGCCTCTATGTGCCGATGCTGGTGACCGAGATCGACGCCCGCGGCCAGGCGGCCTGGGACCGCAACGAGGCGCTGATCCTGCGACTGGCGCGGATCGAGGGGCTGGCGCGCGCCGACAGCCTGCCCAAGGGCACGGTGACGGTCCCGGCCGAAGGCGCCACCTTCGGGCTGCCGCTGGCCGGCATCATCGACATCGCCGAGGAGAAGGAGCGGCTGGAGAAGACGCTGGCGAAACTGGCCAAGGAGCTCGGCGGTCTGCGCGGCCGGCTGAAGAACCCGAAGTTCGCCGAATCCGCCCCCGAGGAGGTGGTCGAGGAGACCCGCGCCAACCTCGCCGCGCGCGAGGAGGAAGAGGCCCGCATCACCGAAGCGCTGGCGCGGCTCTCCGAGCTGGAGTGAGCCGCCCGGCCCCCTGCCCGGCGCCCTGCCCCAGCCGGCGCCGGCCCCGATGCTGGCGCCGAACGAAAAACACCCCGGACCGGACGGATCATAATATGATCCGTCGGCCCGGGGCGCAGGCGGGGGTAAGTCAGGCGGAGGGTCGGGGTCTAGGCGCTGGCGGCCTCGGCCGGCGGCGGCGGGATCTCCACCCCCGCCCTGGCGGCGGCCTCCATCACATGGGCGACACCGGGGCGTCCGCCGCTCACCGGAAAGGCCCAGCTGTCCTCCGGCACCGGATCACCGGCCTCCGAGAAGAACACGTCATGGATCTGACCCGGCGCGTTGAAGATCATCAGCCGCCCCGGCGCCTGCCCTGCGTTGCTGAACGCATGCAGGCTGCCCGAGGGGATCGTCACCATGGCGCCGGTCTCGGCACGGGTCACCTCACCTTCGACCATGAAATCGAAACTGCCGTCCAGCACCACGAAGCATTCTTCCTCGTCGGGATGCCGGTTCGGCGGCGCGCCGGCCCCGGGGGCCACCAGCGCCTCGACCATGCAATACCGGCCATTCGTTTCGCTGCTGAATTTGTGGAAGTGCAAGATATTGCCAAGCATATGGAATCGTCTGCTTGCAGGCATTGAAATTACTCCTTGAATCAGGTGCGGTGAGCCCGTACCGATAATGAGACTGATGTCTCATAAAATAGTAACTGTCAAGCGGGGACAGATGAAACACGAACGCAAGGCGCAAAAACTGAAAACCCGGCAAAAGCTGCTGGCCGCGGCGCGGGCGCTGGCCGAGGAGAGCGCCGAAGTCACGGTGACCGCCGCCGCCCAGCGCGCCGGCATCTCCAAGGCGACCGCCTATCGCTATTTCTCGGATCCGGCGGTGCTGGCGAGCGAGGCGGTGCTGGACATCGCCGTGAGCAGTGCCGAGGAACTGCTGGACGGCGTCGAGGACCCGCGCCGCCGGGTGCATATCGTCACCGACTACTATCGGGATTTCGGCCGCGACCGCGAGCCGACGTTTCGCAAGTTCCTCGGCCAGCTGATGGCCGACTGGACGCCCGAAGGCCCCAATCGGCAGCGCGGCGCCCGGCGTATCCCGGCGCTGCGGCTGGCGCTGGAGCCGGTGCGCGATGCGATGGGTCCTGCCGATTTCGACGATCTGGTGATGGCGCTCGCAGGCTGCGGCACCGGGTTCGAACAGCATGTGGCGCTGAACGACGTCTGCGGGCTGAACCGGCAGGAGGCCGACCGCATCGCCCGGATGGTGGTCGACGCGATCCTCGACCGCTACCTGCCGGCGCCGGCCGCTATTTGAAGACCGGCTTGCGCCCCTGCATCCGGGCCATGACGACCTCCATCTGCTCGGGCTTGCCCAGCACGCCGACCTGTTCGCGCGACTCGGCCAGCAGAACCTCGGCCTGACCGGCGCTTTCCGCGGTCTCGATCAGCCGCTTGGCGGCGCGGATCGCCGCCGGGCTCTGTTCGGCGATCTGGCCGGCAAGCTCCAGCGCCCGGGCCTGCGGATCCTCGGCGATCTCGGTCACCAGTCCCCAGCCCTCGGCCTGCGCGGCGCCGATCGGCGTGGCGGTATAGGTCAGCAGCCGCAGCGCATCCGACCGCACCAGCCGCGGCAACAGCGCCATGCCGCCCATGTCGGGCACCAGCCCCCATTTCATCTCCATCACCGCCAGCTGCGCGTCCGGCGCGGCGATGCGGATATCCGCCCCCAGCGCCAGCTGCAGCCCGCCGCCGAACACCGCGCCCCGCAGCGCCGCGATCACCGGCATCGGCAGGCGGCGCCAGATCATCGCCACCTCCTGCATGCGGTTGGCATCGTGATGGGTCCGCTCCATCAGCCAGGTCTCGACATCCATCTGGCCCATCTTGGCAAAGCTCGCCATGTCGAGCCCGGCGCAAAAGCTCTTGCCCTCGCCCGCGAGCACCACGACACGGGCATCCGAGCCCGCCACCTCGGCGCCGGCGGCGAGGATACCGTCGACCATGGCGTCGTCCAGCGCGTTCATCTTGTCGCCCCGGGTCAGCGTGACCCGGGCAATGTGATCCTGATACTCAACCGATACGCGGGTCATGGCCCCTCCTCCTGTCCATCGCGGCCACTCTGCCCCGGGGCGCAGGCGGAAATCCAGCCGGACGTGGGGGCATTGAAATCTCTTGCCGAACCGCGCAGCGCCTGCATAGTTGCGCGCCATGACAGAACCACGCTACACCCCGCTTGTCCGCTCGCTGCCCGCCACCGTGCCCTTCGTCGGGCCCGAGGCGCAGGAGCGCGACCGCGGCGCCCCCTTCGTCGCGCGCCTGGGCGCCAACGAGAACGTCTTCGGCCCCTCGCCCCGCGCCGTGGCGGCAATGCAGGCGGAGGCCGCCGAGATCTGGAAATACGGCGATCCCGAGAGCCACGATCTGCGCGCCGCGCTGGCCGCGCATCACGGCGCGCGCCCCGAGAACATCATGGTGGGCGAAGGCATCGACGGGCTGCTGGGCTATCTGGTGCGGCTGCTGATCGGCGAAGGCGATCCGGTGGTCACCTCGACCGGCGCCTATCCCACCTTCAACTATCATGTCGCGGGCTTCGGCGGCGTGCTGCACACGGTGCCCTATGTCGACGACCGCCAGGACCCCGCCAGCCTGTTCGCCAAGGCGGCCGAGGTCGACGCCAAGCTGGTCTACCTGTGCAACCCGGACAACCCGATGGGCAGCTGGCGGCCCGGGGCCGAGATCGTCGCGGCCCTCGACACCCTGCCCGAGCGCAGCCTGCTGGTGCTGGACGAGGCCTATGTCGAATGCGCGCCCGAAGGCACCGCGGCGCCGATCGCGGCCGACGATCCCCGGGTGATCCGCATGCGCACCTTCTCCAAGGTCTACGGCATGGCCGGCGCCCGGGTGGGCTATGCCATCGCCGCGCCGGGGCTGATCGACGCCTTCAACAAGGTGCGCAACCATTTCGGCATGAACCGCGCCGCCCAGATGGGTGCGCTGGCGGCGCTGGCCGATGCCGACTGGCTGGCCCATGTGCGGGCCGAGATCGCCACCGCCCGCGACCGCATTGCCGAGATTGCGGCCCGGAACGGGCTGACCGCGCTGCCCTCGGCCACCAACTTCGTCGCCATCGACTGCGGCGGCGACGGCGCCTTTGCCAAGGCGGTGGTGGCGGCGCTGGCGGCGCGCGGCCTCTTCGTCCGCATGCCCTTCGCAGCGCCGCAGAACCGTTGCATCCGGGTCAGCTGCGGCACGCCTCTCGACCTCGACGCCTTCGCCGCCGCCCTGCCCGCCGCGCTCGCGGCCGCGCGGGGGTGACCCCGCTGCCGCCTTTTTCTGGCTGAAAATATCCTGGGGGTGAGGGCCCCCCGGGGCCCGAGGGGGCAAAGCCCCCTCATGTCCCCTCATGTCCCCTCATGTCCCTTGGGCACCCCGCGCGTTCAACGCCCGGCGATCACCTTGGCCGCCGCCTCGATGGCGCCGCGGCCGTGTGGGATGTCCAGCGCGGTCAGCCCGGCCTCGATCCCGCCCAGCAGACCGAGGATCATCTGCCCGTTGACATGGCCCATGTGGCCCAGGCGGAAGAACCCGTCGCCATTGGGATCGTCGGGCTCGGACATCCCCAGCCCGATCCCCAGCGTCAGCCCCAGATTGCGCGCCACCCAGCGCCGCAGATCGGTGCCATGCGGCGCGCCGATGCGCAGCGCGGTCACCGCATGCGAGCGGTGGGCGGGATCCGCCACGTTCAGCCGCAGCGGCCCGTCCTGGCCCCAGGCCTCGCAGGCCGCCCAGATGGCGCCGGCCAGCCGCGCGTGCCGGGCCCAGACATGCTCCATCCCCTCGTCGTGGATCAGATCCAGCGCCGCGCGCAGGCCATAGAGGTGATGCGTCGGCGCGGTGCCGCCGAAATACTGGAAAAACGCCTGCGGGTCCGCCCGCGGCGCCCAGTCCCAGTAGCGGCTGACCCGCGGCATCTTCGCCCGCACCGCCGCCGCGCGATCGTTGAAGAAGACGAAGGCCAGCCCGGGCGGCACCATCAGCCCCTTCTGGCTACCGGTCAGCGCCACATCGGCGCCCCAGGCGTCCATCTCGAAGCGGTCGCAGCCCATCGAGGCGATGCAATCCACCATCAGCAGCGCCGGATGGCCCAGCTCGTCCAGCACCCGACGCAGGCCGGGCACATCGTTGCGCACCGAACTGGAGGTATCCACATGCACCGCCAGCACCGCCTTGATCTTGTGGCCGGCATCGGCCCGCAACGCCGCGGCGATCCGGTCCAGATCCCAGGGCACCGAGCGGCCGAAATCCAGGATCTGCGTCTCGATCCCCAGCCCCTGCGCCATATCGGCCCAGCCCATGCCGAAGCGTCCGGTGGCCGGCACCAGCACGGTCTCGCCCGGCGCCACGGTGTTCGACAGCGCCGCCTCCCAGGCGCCATGGCCGTTGCAGATATAGATCGCCGCATTGTGATCGGTCCGCGCCACGCGCTTCAGGTCGGGGACGATCCCCGCCACCATGTCGATCAGCGCCCCCTCGTAGATGTTGGGCGCGGGACGGTGCATCGCCTGCAAAACCGCGTCGGGCATCACCGAGGGACCGGGAATCGCCAGATAGTCGCGCCCCTGCGCGACGCTCAGATCATTGCTCATGTCGGAAGCCTGTCTTCAATTGCCGGGACACCCTATCCCCGCCGCCCCCGCCGTCAATCGCAAAGCGCCCGATGGCGCTCTCCCTTGCGCCAGAGCGGCCGCCAGCGTAATTCCCGCCTATGAGACAAGCACCCGCCCTCGCCCCGCCCGCAGCCCAGTCCGCAGCCTTGGCCGCAACCCCGGTCCGCTGCGCATGAGCCGGGCCTATACCTCCTCGCGCGAGCTGATGGGCTGGCTCTGGAGCAGCTATCTGCGCCCGCATGTCGGGCTGCTGCTGCTGGCGCTGCTGTTCATGCTGATCGAAGGCTCCACCGTCGGCGCCGTCAGCTACATGATGCAGCCGATGTTCGACGAGATCTTCGTCAAGGGCAATTCCGGCGCGCTGTGGTGGGTCAGCCTGACCTTCTTCGCGCTGTTCTCGCTGCGCGGTCTCGCCGGGGTCGGGCAAAAGGTGCTGCTGACCCGCATCTCGCAACAGACGGCGGCGCATCTGCGGATGGACCTGCTGGCGCGGATGGTGCGGCAGGACACCGCCTTTCACCAGACCCACCCGCCCGGTTTCCTGATCCAGCGGGTGCAGACGGACGTGGGCGCGGTCAACCAGGTCTGGCAGGTGATCATCACCGGCGCCGGGCGCGATCTGGTGTCGCTGGTGGTGCTGATCGGCGTCGCGGTCAATGTCGACTGGCGCTGGACCGCGGTGATGCTGATCGGCGTGCCGCTGATGCTGGTGCCGGTGGGCATGGCGCAGCGCTACGTCCGCAAGAAGGCCGCCCAGGCGCGCGATCTGGGCGCCGATCTGGCCACCCGGCTGGACGAGATCTTTCACGGCATCGTGCCGGTCAAGCTGAACAATCTCGAGAACTACCAGGCCGACCGCTTCGGCCGCCACATGGACGGCTTCGTCCGGGCCGAGGTCAAGGCCTCGTTCGGCACCGCCTCGATCACCGGGCTGATCGACGTGATGGCGGGGCTCGGCTTCATGGGCGTGCTGCTCTACGGCGGGTCGGAAATCATCGCCGGCGACAAGACCGTCGGCCAGTTCATGAGCTTCTTCACCGCCATCGGCCTCGCCTTCGACCCGATGCGGCGGCTGGCCTCGATCAGCGGCACCTGGCAGGTCGCCGCCGCCGCGCTGGAGCGGCTGAAGGAGCTGATGGACGCCCCGATCCGGCTGCTGTCGCCGGAGAACCCGGTCGCCGCCCCCAAGGGGCTGCCGGCGGTGGCGCTCGACCAGGTCACCCTGCGCTATGGCACGGCGGAAGTGCTGCGCGGCCTGACCTTCCGGGCCGAGGCCGGCAAGACCACCGCGCTGGTGGGCGCCTCCGGGGCCGGCAAATCGACCGTCTTCAACCTGCTGACCCGGCTGGTCGACCCGCAGGAGGGCAGCGTCGCCGTCGGCGGCGTCGCGGTGCGCGACATGAACCTGGCCGATCTGCGCAACCTCTTCTCGGTGGTCAGCCAGGACGCGCTGCTGTTCGACGAGACCCTGCGCGAGAATATCCTGCTGGGCCGCACCGATGTCACCGAGGCGCAGCTCAAGGCGGTGCTCGACGCCGCACATGTCTCCGACTTCCTCGCCAAGCTGCCCGACGGGCTCGACACGCTGGTGGGCCCGCGCGGCTCGGCGCTCTCGGGCGGCCAGCGCCAGCGGGTGGTGATCGCCCGGGCGCTGCTGCGCGACACCCCGGTGCTGCTGCTGGACGAGGCCACCAGCGCGCTCGACGCGCAATCCGAACAGGTGGTGCAATCGGCGCTCGACAAGCTGTCGGGCGGGCGCACCACGCTGGTGATCGCGCATCGGCTGGCGACCATCCGCAACGCCGACAAGATCGTGGTGATGGACCGCGGCCGGGTGGTCGACGAAGGCACCCATGAGGAGCTGCTGGCGCGCGGCGGCACCTATGCCGACCTCTACCACCTGCAATTCCAGGGCGGAAAGACGGTGATCGACCCGCAGGGCGCCGCCGCCCTCGCCCCCCACACGCCGGAGATCGCGGCGCCGCAGCCCGGCTGGCTGAAACGCAAGCTGCAAAAACTGTTCGGCTGACGCCAGAAGCCCCTGCCTTTTTCTGGCTTCAAATATCCCGGGGGAGCCGCCTGCAAGGCGGCGGGGGCAGCGCCCCCTGCCCCCGCCCGCCGCGTCGCCCCCGCCTACCGGCGGTAGCGCGCCGCCAGCGCCGCGGGGTCCGCGCCCATCGCATAGCGCGCCAGCGTCCAGAGGTTGCCGGCGCCGCGCCGCAGCCAGCCGGCGCGCTGGTAGCGCGCGGCGCTGGTGCGCGCCTCGACCGCCAGTTCGGTCAGCGGCCGGCGCAGCGCGCGGACCAGCGCCACATCCTCCATCAGCGGCTGATCGGGATAGCCGCCCGCCGCCTCGTAATCGGCGCGCCGCAGCAGCAGACCCTGATCGCCATAGGGCAGCGCGAAGAGCCGCGCCCGCAGGTTCGCCCAGCCCGCCACCCGCCGGCCGCGCCAGCCGCCGTCGCGGAAGGCCAGCCGGAAATAGGCGGGCGGCGCCTGCGGCTGGCGGATATGGCCGGCCACCGCCGCCGCCCAGCCGGGCGCCAGCCGGGTGTCCGCATGCAGCACCAGCAGCCAGTCGCCACGTGCCGCCGCAGCCCCCCGGCGCAGCTGGCCACCGCGCGAGGCGGCGCCGCGGATCAGTTCGGCCCCCGCGACCTCGGCGATCGCGCAGGTCGCATCGCGCGAGCCGCCATCGCTGATCACCAGCTCGCGGATCAGCCCCTCGGCCAGCCCCTCGGTCAACGCGGCAAGGCAGCCGGGCAGCTCTGCCGCCGCGTCGAGCGTGGGGATCACGATACTGATCGGTGCGGGCACCGCGATACTCCTCTATTCGATCCGGCCTCTGGTCCATCCGGCCTCTGTTCAATCCGGGGCAAGGTTCTATATCACGAAGCTGGAACCAGAAGGAGCCGAGAATGACCGCGCGCCGCATCCTGCGCCTGACCGGGCCGGATACCGAAGATTTCCTGCAAGGGCTGATCACCAACGACATCCGCAAGCTGGACCGCGGGTTGCTCTATGCCGCGCTGCTGACGCCGCAGGGCAAGTATATCGCCGACTTCTTCCTGGCCCGCGACGGCGACGGCATCCTGCTGGATGTGGCCGAACCGCTGGCTGACGATCTGGTTCGACGGCTGAACATGTACAAGCTGCGCGCCAAGGTGACGATCGAACCTTCCGGGCTGAACCTGCAACGCGGCACCGGGCCGGCGCCGCAGGGCGCCCTGCCCGACCCGCGCCACCCGGACATGGGCTGGCGCGCTTATACGGCGGCCGCCGAGGCCGACGACGGCAGCGACTGGGACGTGATCCGGGTGGCCCATTGCATCCCCGAGACCGGGATCGAACTGACGCCGGACAGCTATATCCTCGAATCCGGCTTCGAGGCGCTGCACGGGGTCGACTTCCGCAAGGGCTGCTATGTCGGCCAGGAGGTCACCGCGCGAATGAAGCACAAGACCGAGCTGCGCAAGGGCCTGCGCCGCGTCGCCATCGAAGGCGCCGCCGCCACCGGCACCGAGATCACCGCAGGCGGCAAGCCGGCCGGGACGCTCTACACCCGGTCGGGCGGCCACGGCATCGCCTATCTGCGCCTCGACCGGGCGGAGGCAGAGCTGCGCGCCGGCGACGCGGTGCTGCGGCTGGCCTGACCCCGCCGGCAGGTGGGGCGGCCCGGCGCGGGGGTTGATCCGGACCGCCGCCGGCCACAGGTTTGCAATGGGGCGTGTCACCTGAATGTTGCATCGCCGTGCTTTTGCAGGCGGCACGCATCTGCAGCCATCGCAAACCGGACCGATCCATGACCGACTCCATGACCGACCTTCTGCTGACCATCCATTCCGCCGCGCTGATCGCCGCCGTCGTCTCGGCGCTGCTGCTGGGCGGGCTTCTGGCCTGGAACCTCTATCGCCCCGCCTTCGGCTTCTGGCCCGCGGGCGAGGCGGCGCCGATCCGCCACCATACCGCCTTCGGCCTGTTCCGCATCTTCTGCGGCGCCACCGTCGTCTTTGCCCTGCTCGAGATCGGCACCCACGGCTGGGGCCACTGGAGCCGCTATGTCGTCGGCGTGCCGCTGATGGCGGTGGCCTTCGGCATCACACTGTGGGGCTACAAGTTCCTCGGCATCGAGAACACCTATTGCGAAAGCGACGGTCTGGTGACCGGCGGCATGTACGCCTATTCGCGCAACCCGCAATACGTCACCTCGGTGCTGGCCACCGTGGGGCTGGGCATCGCCAGCGGCTCGCTGATCACGCTGGGGCTCGCCGGGGTGCTGTTCGTGCTCTACTTCCTCTTCGTGCTGAACGAGGAGCGCTGGCTGCTGGAGGGCTATGGCGAGGCGTTCCGCGACTACATGCAGTCGACACCGCGTTTCGTCGACGAACGCAGCCTGATTCGGGCGCGGGCGGCGATTCTGCAAAGCCTCTGATCAAAAGGCAAGAACGCGAAAGGGCGGGTGTCTGACACCCGCCCTTCGTTTTGCCCCGAAATGCCGATCCGCGCTCAGGCGCGTTCGGAATATTCCATGGTCTCGGTATTGACGATGATGTCCTCGCCGGGGCCGACGAAAGGGGGCACCATCACCTTGACGCCATTGTCCAGAATCGCCGGCTTGAAGCTGTTGGCAGCGGTCTGTCCCTTCACCACCGGCTCGGTCTCGGTGATGGTGCAGGTGACCTTCTGCGGCAGCGTGGCGTTCAGCGCCTCGGACTCGTGGAACTCGACCAGGATGGTCATGCCGTCCTGCAGGAAGGGGCGACGTTCGCCCAGCAGATCCGCCGGCAGCTCGACCTGATCGTAGGTCTCGGTGTCCATGAAGACCAGCATCCCATCGGTTTCATACAGGAATTGCATGTCTTTTTGCTCCAGGCGCACGCGCTCGACCTTGTCGGCGCTGCGGAAGCGTTCGTTCAGTTTTGAGCCGTTGCGCAGGTTGCGCAGCTCGACCTGCGCAAAGGCGCCGCCCTTGCCGGGCTTCACATGGTCGACTTTGACCGCAGCCCACAACCCGCCGTTATGTTCCAGCACATTGCCGGGGCGGATTTCGTTTCCGTTGATCTTGGGCATTCTTAAAATCCTTACACGCGAGGTTGATGCACGGGACTGCGACCCTATATCTGGCGGGGCTTGAACTGGCAAGACAACGACATGTCGTGCTGCACTTGCAGAAAGCCATGCGCAATACGCAATGCTGTCATGCAGAAACGGGGTGCCCGAATCGTTAGCAATCCGTCATAAGCAGCAGCACGCCGACAATTGCAAGAGCAAGAAAAACAAGGAAAACGGGATGAAAGATTTCGTTGACGGCACCGCCTTCAATAATGAGCAAGGCAATCGTGCGCGTAAACTGTTCGCGGCCGTGGTTCTGGCCGCCCTCGACGATGCTATCGCCGATGACAAGAAATATGGCAACGGACCGGAACAGATCGCCCGCTGGGCGCGCTCCCGCGATGGGCGCGAGGTTCTGAGCTGTGCCGGGATCGACCCCAACGAACGCGTGGTGAGCGGTCTGATGGAGTTCGTGTCCAAAGGTGTCCGCACCTCGGTCGCGCTGTCGCGCGAAGAGAGCGAACGCCGCAATGCCGCGCAGCAAGCCGAAGCGGCCTGACGTCCACATCCCCTGACTAAAAGGCGCGCCTGACCGGGCGCGTTTTTTTGCGCCCCTGCGGACGGAGGACCGCCCCGGATGACGCCTGCCGTGATGATCCAGGGCACCGGCAGCAATGTCGGCAAGTCGCTGATCGTGGCCGGGCTGTGCCGGGCGCTGGCGCGACGCGGGCTGCGGGTGGTCCCGTTCAAGCCGCAGAACATGTCGAACAACGCGGCCGTCACCGAGGACGGCGGCGAGATCGGCCGTGCCCAGGCATTGCAGGCGCGCGCCGCCGGCCGGGTGCCGGTCAGCGACATGAACCCGGTGCTGCTGAAACCCCAGAGCGAGACCGGCGCGCAGCTGATCGTGCAGGGCCGCCGTCGCAGCACGCAGGAGGCCGCGCTCTATCAGCGCGACAAGGGCGCTTTGCTGGAGGCGGTGCTGGAGAGCTATCGCCGCCTCGCTGCCGACGCCGACATCGTGCTGGTCGAGGGCGCCGGCAGCCCGGCCGAGACCAACCTGCGCCGCGGCGACATCGCCAACATGGGCTTTGCCCGCGCCGCCGGCGTGCCGGTGGTGCTGGTGGGCGACATCGACCGCGGCGGTGTCATCGCGCAGATCGTCGGCACCCAGGCCGTGCTGGACGATGGCGACCGGGCGCAGATCGCCGGCTTCGCCATCAACCGCTTTCGCGGCGACCTGAGCCTGTTCGACCGCGGCCGCGACGATATCGTGGCGCGCACCGGCTGGCCCTGTCTGGGCGTGGTGCCCTGGTTCCACGACGCCTGGAAGCTGCCGGCCGAGGATATGATGGACATCGCCTCGCGCGCCGGCGGCGCCTGCCGCATCGCGGTGCCGCAGCTGCCGCGGATGGCGAATTTCGACGACCTCGACCCGCTGGCGGCCGAGCCTGCGGTGACGCTCGAGATCGTGCCGCCGGGCCGCGCCCTGCCCGGCGACGCCGATCTGGTGCTGATCCCGGGCAGCAAGTCCACCCGCGCCGATCTGGCCTTTCTGCGGGCACAGGGCTGGGACATCGACATCCGCGCGCATCTGCGCCGCGGCGGCCATGTGCTGGGGCTCTGCGGCGGCTATCAGATGCTGGGCCAGACCATCGCCGACCCCGAGGGGATCGAGGGGCCGGCAGGCACCGATGCCGGGCTGGGGCTGCTTGCGGTGGACACGGTGATGGCCGGCGACAAGACCGTGGTGCAGCGCGTGGGCCACGCCCTGGCCGACGGCGCGCCGGTCCACGGCTATGAGATCCACATGGGCCGGACCGAGGGGCCGGACCGCGCCCGCGGCTGGCTGTCGATCGACGGCGCGGTCGAAGGCGCCGCCTCGGCCGACGGGCGGGTGCGCGGCAGCTATCTGCACGGGATGTTCAGCTCGGACGCCTTCCGCGCCAGCTTTCTCGCCGGGCTGGGGCATCGCTCGACGCACAGCTATGACGATGGGGTCGAGGCCACGCTGGACGCGCTGGCCGACCATCTGGAGACCTATATGGATATCGAGGCGGTGTTGCGGCTGGCCGGGTTGCCCCGGCCGTAACGCCCTGCCCTATTCCAGATCCTGCGCCGCCAGCGCGCGGTGGATCTCGCGCCGGACCAGTTTGCGCACGTTGCGGGTGATCCGCTCGCCCAGCGCGCCCTGCAGTTCCTGACGGACGATCTCGGCCACCAGCTCGCGCAGGCTGTCCTCGTCCATCACGGCGTCTTCCTCGACCATCAGCGGGCTGTCTGCGGCTGTCTCTGCGGTGGCTTCTGCCGCAGCCTCGACCTCTGCCGCCGGCCTTTTGGCGGCGCCGTCGTGGTCGCGCCAGGCGATGGTCTCGATCCGGGTGCCGGCATAGGCGTCGTCGCTGTCGCCATCGGGCTCCCACTGGTCGCGGGTACGGCCGATGGCGGCCTCCAGCGCCTCGATCTTGGCGCTCAGGCTCTCGCTGCGGCTGGACTGGAAGGGCCGCTCGAAATAGGGCGGCTCGTCCTCTTCGGCCACGGCTTCGGCCACAGCGCTCTCGGGTTCGATTTCCAGCTCGGGTTCAGGCTCTGCCGCCGGCGCAACGGCGCTCAGCGCGGCGACACGGCGCAGCGCGGCGGCAAGATCGCCCTCCTCCGCGCGGTCGTCTGCCTGCGCGCCGGTGTCGTCTTCGCCGTCATAGTCGCCCTGCACCGCACCCTCGTCGAGCGCGGTGTCGTAATCGTCGAAGCCGCCTTCGGCCAGCAGCTCCTCATCGCTGCCGGCAAGGGCAAGCTCGGCCGTCTGCTCCTCGGCCACGAAGGCCTCGACGATATCGCCCTGCGGCCCCTCCGGCGCCGCCCACGCGTCATCATCGCTCCAGTCGGCGCCGGCCCAATCCGCCGCCGCCGGAACCGCTGCGGCCTCCGCGGGGGCTTCAACCTCCTCATCGACGCGCAGAGACGGGGTCAGCACCAGACGGCCGGCCGTTTCGGCCAGGGCTTTCGGCGCGGCTTCGCCCGCCCCGCCCTGCGGCAGGACGCGCGGATCGGTGCGGATTTCTTCGCTGACAAGACGACGGATCGAGGACAGGACATCCTCGATCTGCGCGTTCGTGACGGGTTTAGACATTTGTTGTTTCCACTCTCACCTCGGTTGCGACTGTAGCCCCTCGTCGGGATTCTCACAACCGAAAGAGAGAATTGTCACTGCTTGCCCAGCGCCTTCAGCACCCGGTCCAGATCCCTGCTGCGCTTGCTGACCGCCCCCGGCGCATCCTTGACCAGATTGTAATAAAGCGTCGGATCGTAGATCTGAACCGCCAGCCCCAGCCGTTCCGCGGTCAGCAGACCCTGCGCAACCAACAGCTGATAGGAGGCGACGCCCTCTTGCGACCGGGCCGAGATCTGGTTGGTCTGCGCGTCCAGCAGATCCTGTTCCGCCTGCAGCACGTCCAGCGTGGTGCGTGCGCCCAGCTTGGCCTCCTCGCGGATACCCTCGAAGGCGACGCGCGCCGCGCGCACCTGTTCGGCGCTCGATATCAGGTTGGCCCGCGCCACCTCGAGTTGGACAAAGGCATCGGCCACGTCCTGCTCCACGTCGCGCTGCGCGGTCAGCAGGCTCGACTTGGTCGCGTCCCGGGTGGCCAGCGCCCGGCGATAGCGCGCGGTCAGGCCGCCGCCCTGATAGATCGGCTGCGACAGGGTCAGATAGGCGGTGGCGTTGTGGGAATAGTCCGAGCTGGTCATATCCTCGGTCAGGCCCAGATCGACCGACAGCGAGGCCGACAGCCCCATCGACTTGGCGGTGGCTTGGGCGCCCAGCTCGGCCGCCCGGACCTGATGCTGGACCGCCAGAATGCTGGGGTGATTGCGCACCGCGACCGCCTTGGCGGCATCCAGCGTCGCCGCCGCCTTGGGCAGGCGGGGCTGACCGGCCAGCGCCCCCGGCCGATGGCCGGTCGCATTCAGGTATTCGGCCTGCGCACTGACCAGCGCGCCACGCGCCGACGCCAGACCCGACCGCGCCGCCGCCAGCTGCGCCTCGGCCAACGCCACGTCGGTGCGGGTCACCTCGCCCACGTCGAAGCGATCCTGCGCGGCGCGCAGTTCCTCGCCCAGAAGGCGGACGTTGTTTTCGCGCAGCCGCACGTTTTCGGTCTGCAGCACGACGTTCAGATAGGCCGCCGCGGCGCGGAACAGGATCTGCTGTTCGACGTTCAACAGCGCCTGACGGGTGGCCAGCACGGTTTCCTGCGCCGCCTGCTTGGTCAGGATCGAGGCGCCGCCGTCATAGATCAGCTGGGTCAGCGACAGGCCGGAGAAAAAGCTGGAGGTCTCGGTGTCGACCGTGGTCCCCGAGCCGCGGGATTCGTTCAGCGTCCGCGTGATCCGCGTCACCCAGCTGACGATCGGACGCAGCTGCGAGACCGCCAGCGCCACATCCTCGTCGGCGGTGCGCAACAACGCCCGGTTCTGCTCTAGCAGCCCGCTGGTGTTATACGCGCCGATCAGCGCGTCGGTGATATTCTCCGCCCGGGCCGCCCCCGGCGCCACCGCCGCAACAGCCAAGCCGCCGGCCAGAACGGCCGTCCTGAAGAAACCTGTGATCCCTGCCTTGCCCATATCCGCTTCTCCGATTCCGGTTGATCCGGGTTCTAGATTGTCAAAGGGCGCGGTCTTGCCGAACCGCGCCCCTCTGCGTCACAGCGAAAACGCCCGTTGTTTTTCGAAGCCCGGCAAGACCGGGGCCGCCGCGTTGAAGTCGAACCGCCACGACATGGCGCCGGCCCGCTTGTATCCGATCCGCACCTCGCCCAGCGCGCCGTCCATGAACAGGCAGGCCATGCGGCCGCCGTCCTTGAGCTGGTCGACCAGCGCCTGCGGCAGTTCCTCGACCCCGCCCTCGACGATGATCACGTCGTAGGGGCCGTGTTCGGCCGCGCCGGCGGCCAGCGGCCCCTGATGCAGAATCGCGGTGTCTGCACCGGCCTCGGACAGCAGCGCCGGCGCCTCCTCGGCCATGGTCTCGTCCTGCTCGACCGCGACCACCGCCTGCGCCAGCTGCGCGATCACCGCGGCGGAATAGCCATAGCCGCAGCCCACATCCATCACCAGCTCGTCGCGCCCGAGGTCGAGCGCGTCCAGCATCTTGGCCAGCGTCCGCGGCTCCAGCAGCACCCGGCCGCCCCCCAGATCCAGATCCTCGCCCGCATAGGCGATGTCGCGCAGCGCGGCGGGCGCGAAGATTTCCCGCGGGACCGTCAGCAGCGCGTCGATGATCGGGTATTTCGTCACATCGGCCGGCCTGATCTGAGTGTCGACCATCATCCGGCGGCGGGCAGCGAAGTCTGTCATTGCTAAACTCTTTTGTTCAGTCCTCGGATGGCTTTTGCCACATCCCCGCCCCCCCGGCAACGGTGAGCGGCGCGAAATCGCGCCGCATGGGCGGTTGCGGGGCCACAACGGATCAGACCAGTGCCAAATCCGCACCACCCGCGGCGCGACGCGGCGCCATGGTGCGTCGCGCGCGATCTCCTGCTAGGCTGGCCGCGACGGCCGCGCCGGGACCGAGCGCCGACCGACCGCCGCACCACTTCGCCAAAGGAGCAGCAGATGAGCTATACTTATGACCGCACCCTCGCCGGGCTGGGGATCGACGAGGCCGAACAGCGGGTGCGCCAGGCGCTGGCCGACGCCGGTTTCGGGGTTCTGACCGAAATCGACGTGCAGGCCACGATGAAGAAGAAGATCGACGTCGACATGGCCGGCTATCGCATCCTCGGCGCCTGCAACCCCAAGATGGCCTATGGCGCCATCGGCATGGAGCCGCGCGTCGGCGCCATGCTGCCCTGCAACGTGATCCTGCGCACGGTCGAGGGCGGCACCGAGATCAGCGCCATCGACCCCGTCGCCTCGATGGCGGCAATCGACAACCCCGAGCTGCTGACCCTCGCCGGCCAGGTGCGCGACATGCTGACGGCGGCAGTCGACGCCGCCTGACCGGCCAAGGCGCCGGCACACCCCTGCCCCGCCCGCCGCACACGCGGACGGGGCAGCATCCGCCCCCCCCAACGCTCGGCCGAGCTCTGCCGCGACGGCTCCAATGGCGTCCGAGCGGCAGACCCTCTTGCACGGCCCCGATTGATCGTCTAAGTGACGGCATGCACCATCGGCGGCGAGTTGGCGGAGTGGTGACGCAGCGGATTGCAAATCCGTGTACAGGAGTTCGATTCTCCTACTCGCCTCCATTTTATTTCAAACACTTGCATCACTTCTTCCGATGCGACGGCGCCGCCGTTTACAGTTCACGCTTTTGCGGGCGATGTTTTGCGGCCTCCAGACGGGCCAGAACCGCGTCGCCGCCATGCCCCGCGTGTCAGCCGGCGTCTTCTCGCGCCCATCCTCCCAAGGCGGCACCCCGGCAACCCTGCGCCATTTCGTGATCGGTTTGGACGCCCATCGCGCCGCGAGAGGTCTGCCCAACTCGAACACCAGCAAGGCCTCCCGCCCATCCGGCGTGTCCCCGAACTACCGACCCGGACCGGCACCAGATCAGCGACCCGCAGACCCGTCGCGCACCCCACCGTCAGAATGCGCTGCGCCCAACGCGGCGCTTTGGCATTTGATCGCCGGAGGTCGTGGGACGTCCAGACGACCTCTGTCCGGTTCGACACGTAAAACCTCCAACGACCATACGACGAACGCGATGGACACCTTTGGGCAGTCTGGGCCTTGGCAAGGCGCGCTCTCCACTGAGCAACAAGAGTTACACCAGGCTGCTCGCGCCCATCGCGAAGGCAGTTTTCCATACCCTGCGCAAGATCAAGCCGCGCGCGCACCCGTTTTGGGTCGCACCATCCACGACGCCCAGGGACGGACCTGACGCCGATCCGGCAACAACCTCCGAGGTCCGGATCGATGCGCATGTTCATGCGCTCGGCTTCTTCGGTCGGGAACCGGTGTCGTCTCTACGACAACGACAGGTGTCCGGTGGCGCAGATCCTGCCGGACGGCCCCCGCACGCGGGCCAAGCTGTTCAGCGGGTTCCTGTCACACGACCTGCTCCGTGACCGCTATGGCCGCCACGACAAGGGTAATGACAAGGGCAATGACAAGGGCCGTGTCGAGGGACTGGCAGGCCATGCCCGGCGTGCCTTCATGGTGCCGGTGCTGCAGTTCTCCTCCCGGGAGGCCTTCAACGCCTGGCTTGAGGAGCAATGCCGCAAGCGTCAGGTCGGTATCCCGCGCCGGCACACCGAGACGATCGGCCCGCACCTTGCCCGGGATCTCGACGGAATGGCGGAGCTGCCACCAGCCCCCTGTGACGCCTGCGATCAGGCAAGCGGGGGAACCGTGCTGACCTCGCCCTTGGCAAGATCGGCCCAGAGTCTATCCCCGCGCATGCGGGGGAACCCCTTCCAGCTTGAATTCGTCGCCGACTTGCGCGGGTCTATCCCCGCGCATGCGGGGGAACCATGAAGACATTGTCGTCGGTGACGCTGTCCTTGGGTCTATCCCCGCGCATGCGGGGGAACCGCCTCTTCTGCCGACACGGCCCGAGCCCGCAGGGGTCTATCCCCGCGCATGCGGGGGAACCGCACCCATCCAGGCAGTGCTCAGATGGGTGATGGGTCTATCCCCGCGCATGCGGGGGAACCTCCTCGGTCCACTGGCCGCCCTTGGTCAGGATGGGTCTATCCCCGCGCATGCGGGGGAACCCGTCGCATCTACTTCATATCGGCCTCCGTGGGGGGTCTATCCCCGCGCATGCGGGGGAACCGCTCGCCGCTGATCGGGCGATAGCCTTACGATGGGTCTATCCCCGCGCATGCGGGGGAACCGTACGGCGGCACTTCAAGCGGGTCGCCCGACGGGGTCTATCCCCGCGCATGCGGGGGAACCATCGTACCGTTCCGCCTGATGCAGACCGATCCGGGTCTATCCCCGCGCATGCGGGGGAACCGCGAGCGGTGATAGCCGGAAAACGGTCAATGCGGGTCTATCCCCGCGCATGCGGGGGAACCACATCGAAAAGGCGCAAGAACTTGTTGACGCCGGGTCTATCCCCGCGCATGCGGGGGAACCAACCCGACGACCAGACACAGACGCAACACGGGGGGTCTATCCCCGCGCATGCGGGGGAACCCGGGATATATTCAGCGGCCCTGTTTTGCACCAGGGTCTATCCCCGCGCATGCGGGGGAACCCTCGTAAAAGTCTTCCATACCGCTTTTGGCAGCGGTCTATCCCCGCGCATGCGGGGGAACCTCGCCTCCGCACCGGATGCGTCGACATCTTCCGGGTCTATCCCCGCGCATGCGGGGGAACCCGGCGGGCATGGCGTTCTCGATGGCGACGGTCGGGTCTATCCCCGCGCATGCGGGGGAACCCCCTATCGCACGCGCTCGGGGCGAATATGGGCGGGTCTATCCCCGCGCATGCGGGGGAACCGAAACCGTCCGGCAGCCCTTCGATCGTGGTCAGGGTCTATCCCCGCGCATGCGGGGGAACCATTTCAGATGCACCTTTCGAAAGCTTCGATGAAGGTCTATCCCCGCGCATGCGGGGGAACCGACCCGTTCAGCGGGCCGAATTTCACCTGCTGGGGTCTATCCCCGCGCATGCGGGGGAACCAGAACGATGGGTGAAGTGCTTTGGTCGATGGCGGGTCTATCCCCGCGCATGCGGGGGAACCTCTTGCGCCTAGTAGATTGTTATTATTCGATTGTCAAAGAGCGCACGGGAGAGTTCAAAGCAAACTATTCCCGCTTAACGAGCAGAACGCCATCGGCGTCCACGATGGTTTTCGGAGGCTCCCCCAGGGTTTCGATCCTGAGGTGTCCGGTGGCCGAGGTATCGCGCCAGACCAGCACCAGCGAGCCGCGGCCCAGCTCCCGCCACCAGTCGCTCAGCACCGCCCAGACCCGGCCACGCACCCCGGCCGACATGTCGGGCGCGACGTAGACGCCGGCCGAGATCTCCAGCATGACCGAGGTCAGGAAGCCGCGATAGCGGGCCTCGACATCGCGGGTGACGATCATCGTCAGCGGCATCAGTCGCGCCCCTCGATCAGCGCCTTGATCCGCTCGATCATGCCGGGAATCACCTGATCGTCCGACAGCGTCCGGCCGGTCAGCCGACGCGTCACCCGTTCGATGTTCTCCTGCGGATGGTCCTGCACCCGGCGCGCCGCCTTGAAGGCACAGGGGATGGTGACGCTGTCGCGGTAGAGATCGGCGATGTCGAGCACGAAGGACTGCCCCGGGTCCTCATGGATGAAGCCCAGCTGCGGGATCGTCGCCGTGGCGGTCACCGCGATGGCGGCGGCGGCCTCGACCGCGCTGGCGGCATGGTTCAGCGCCTGATTGGGCAGATCGGCCGCCGTCGGATCGCCGCGATCGTAGCGCCGGCCACGCCAGTCGATGCCGATCCTCTGCGCCCAGAGCGCATAGGTCTCCTTCATCCGGGCGCCCTCGATGCCGCGCAGCACGTCCAGATCGCGGTGCGGCAGCACCTCGCCCAGCCGCAGGGCATACATCCGCCGGGCGGTCATCAGCCGCAGGTCGTCATCGGCCCAGAGCCGCGCCTGCACCCGGGCGAGGCCGGAGCGGTCGGGCATCTGCGGCGGCGCGGTATACATGCGCACCCCGTCCTCGCCGACCGCTGCCAGCGCGGTGCGGGCATGGGCCAGAAGCCGCAGCGCATCGTGGCTGACGGTCGATCCGGGGCCGAGCAGGACGATCGACACGTTCTGCAGCGGGATGGCGTAATCGCCGGGGCTCAACGCATCGGCTGCCGTCGCTTCGCCCTGCAGAAACGCCAGGGTACCGTCGCGCGCGGTCAACGCGCCGCGCGCCAGATAAAGACAGCCGGCGCGGTCCGCATGCGGCACCTTGGCCGTATCGAGCCCCAGCCGCCCCTTCAGCATCGCCTACCCCCGCCGTTGCGGCGGCCGCAGCAGCAGCATGCCGTAGCCATAGGCGCGGTGCCGCCCGACCCCGCGCGCCAGCAGATCCGCGAAACCGCCCGGGTCGGTCACCCGCAGGGTGCCGTGCACCTTGATCTCCGGCCCCTCGACCCGCTTGCCGCCGCGCCGGCTGCGCACCCGGCGGAAAGAGGCCATGCGGCTGGTCTCGCGCTCCAGTTCGGCGGCGGGGGCGAGCCGGGCGGCCAGCCAGTCGAGATAGACCGCCTCGCGCGGGCGGGCCTGATCGTGGCGCAGGGTTTCGGCGAGGAAGGCATCGACTTCCGCCCCTTTGGCGAACCCCTCACCCTCGCGTTCGATGGCCGAGGCCAGCCGCACCACCGGCCGCAGCCGGAGGTCGAAGCCCAGCCGCATCCCCTCGGCCCAGGTCGCGGCCGGGCGCGGGATCGAGCCCAGCCGGTCGAGCCGGATCACCCCCGCCTCGGCCGGGCCGATCACCGCGGCGGCAGCGCCGCGCAGGGCCTCGGCCTCCCTGTCGGCATAGCCGTAGAGCGTACCGCTGCGGGCGCGTGGCGCGACCATCAGGCGAAACGGTTGCAGGGCGGCCGGGCCGAAGACC
>JBFXGQ010000007.1:0-24083 GCA_050177915.1 Pseudodonghicola sp.
CAGCCGGGTGATCGAGGAGAGCCATTCCTCAAGCTCGCGGTAGAACCGGTTCTGGCCGTGGCCGGCGAAAAGCTCCAGCAGCCCCACCAGCAGCGAGCCGGCAAGCCCCAGCAGCGACGAGGAGAAGGCCACCCCCATGCCGCCCAGCTGCGCCTCCAGCCCGGTCATCAGCCGGTTGAAGATCGCCACCCCCTCCTCGCCCTCGCGCGGGGCGAGGCTGCGGATGGTGTCGACCACCGCCGGCACGGTGGTGGCGAGGCCGTAGAAGGTGCCCAGAAGGCCCAGGAAGATCAGCAGGTTGGCGATATAGCGGGTGATCTCGCGCTCTTCGTCGATGCGCTGCGCCACCGAATCCAGGATCGACCGCGACGAGGTCGAGCTGAGCTGCATCCGCGCCCCGCGCGACCGCAGCAGCGAGGCCAGCGGCGCCAGCAGCTGCGGCGGCCGCATATCCCCCGCCTCGCCGGCGACGAAGCGTTCGATCCAGCGCACCGAGCCGATCAGCTGGGTCACCTGCCAGAAACAGGCCAGCACGCCGATGGCGAAGACCACCGCGATGAAACCGTTGAGATAGAGGTTGGCCAGAAACACCGGCAGCACGCTGGGCAGGGCGACGAAGGCGCCGAAGCCCGCCAGCCCCGAGGCGATCAGCATGAACATGATCTGACGGACCGGCTGTGAGAAATGCGGCCGGGCTTCGCGGTCTCGCTGCACCATGTGGCGGGCGTCCTGATGGTCTCTGCTCTGGGCCGAGCCTATAGAAAAACCTCGGGCTACGCCAAGGGTTTATGCCACCAATGCCCCCACCCGGCCCGCCAGCCAGTCCAGATCCGGATCGTTCAGCCCGATCTCGGCCAGATGGCGGGCAGTGTTGAACAGATATTCCGCGTTGGGACCGCGCCCGCCCACCGCGCGGGCGATGATCCGGGCCTGTTCCTCCAGCGGCAGGCCGCCGCAATACTGCACATGATCGGGGTCGATCACATAGGTCACCGCGGTGACGGCGGTGCCGTCGCGCAGCCGCACCTCCAGCAGCTTCTCCAGATAGGCCGAGGAGATCAGCTCGCGCTCGCGCAGGTAATCGAGGGTCTGCGCCTCCTGCCCCGCGGCCACCGCCAGCGCCAGCCCGGCGCAATGCGCCCCCGGCGCCTCGTCCAGCGCCAGCACCAGGCCGGGGTCCGCCTCGGTGCCGCGATGGTGGATCGAGCGCATGCAGAACGAGCGGTGATAGCCGGGCAGCGTCGCCACCTCGGCCCGCGCCACCTCGAAGCCCGGGTTCCACAACAGCGAGCCGTATCCGAATACCCACATGGTCATGTCACTGGTCCTTGCCGGTTTGCGCCTGTAAACACCAAAACCGAGGCAGGCAAAAGGGGGCGTCCGATGCGCCGGCTGGCAAAACTCGCGGTGCTGCTGGCACTGCTGTGGTCCGGGATGTGGCTGGCGGCGGGCTATGGGCTGCGCGCCGGCATCGACGGCTGGTTCGCCGCCCAGCGCCGGCACGGCTGGCAGGCCGATTACGCCACGCTCTCGACCGCGGGCTATCCGCTGCGCCATGTCACCACCATCGACGGCCCGGCGCTGGCCGATCCCGGCACCGGCGCCGCCTGGCGCGGCGACTGGCTGCGGCTGGAAAGCCCGGCGGTCTGGCCGGGGCGGCAGACCCTGCGCTTTCCCGACACCCCGCAGCGGCTGTCCTTCTTCGACCGCACCTCGGTGATCCGGGCGCGCGACATGCAGGCGCGGCTGGACCTGCGGCTGGGTCAGGCGCTGGAGCTGCAGCGGCTGGCGCTGACCTCGGGCGACTGGCGGCTGGAGGACCCGCAGGGCGCGGTGATGGGGGCGGACGACCTGACGCTGTCGATGGCGCAGGGCGACCGGCCCGAGCGCTACCGGATCGAGATCTCGGCCGCCGATTTCACCCCCGGCGCCGCGCTGCGCCTGCACACCGGCTCGGCCGCGGCGCTGCCGCCGGGCTTCGACCGGCTGGTGCTGACCATGGAGGTGAGCTTCGACCGTCCCTGGGACCGCCGCGCGCTGGAACAGCGCCGGCCGCAACCGCGCGAGATCGCGCTGGAACAGGCCGATATCCACTGGGGCGCGCTGCGGCTGCAGGCCAGCGGCAGCCTGCGCGTCGATGCCCAGGGCATTCCCAGCGGCGAGATCGCGCTGCGGGCCGAGAACTGGCGCGAGATGCTGGCAATGGCGCAGGCCGCCGGGGCGATCCCGCCGCAGGCACTCGAGCCGGTCGAGCGGGTGCTGACCCTGCTGTCGGGCGGCGACGGCGCCGAGGTACTGGACAGCCGGCTGCGCTTTGCCGAGGGGCTGGTGGCGCTCGGCCCGCTGCCGCTGGGGCCGGCGCCGCGCCTGTTGCTGCGCTAGCCGGCGCGCGCCGGGGTCAGCGGCAATAGGGGCCGCTGCGGTGATGCGCGACATCCAGGTGGAAATGATCGCCGTGATAGCCGTCCGACCCCGGCCCCAGCACGGTGCCGAAGGGGCCGCAGGCGGCCTTGTGCACCTGGCTCAGCGGCCGCAGCGTGGTGCCCTGCCCCCAGCCCTTGAGCACGGTGATCACCTCGCCGTCCATCATGGTGAAGCCAGCGATGTCGATGGCATTGCCGCGCCCGTGTTCCGAGATCTTGGCCCCCGGCCGGTTGTTGCGGGTGCGGCAGGCGTAATGCGCCGCCACCTTCAGCTCGACCACCGGACCGCGGCGGCGGAACGCCGGTTTGACCCCGCGTTCGACCCAGGTCTTCAGCGCCTGCGCGGTCTCGCAGGTGATCACCGCCTCCTGGCTCAGCCGCACGCCGGCGACCGAACGGACCCGCACCGCGTCGCGGATGCCGCAGGCGGCGATCTTGCCCGGCACCCGGCCGACCTCTTCGCCCTGGATGTCGAGATCGCCGCAGACCGAGCCCTTGCGCTGCTTGCGCTTGCCGAACAGCGCCTTCTGTTCCAGATCGTCCGGGCGCAGCCAGGGTTCGGGCGACCGCTCCGGGCTGAGGAAGGGCAGATTGCCGGGCCTAACCGCGGCGGCGATCAGCTGCGGCGAGACCGGTCGCGACTGCGGTCGCAGCCGGGCCGGCGCCGGGGCCGGCACATAGGGGGTCGGCGCAGCGCTGGCGATCGCCTGCGCCGCGGCCGCGACCAGCGGGTCGACGGGCTGAGCGGTGGCCGGAGCGGGTGCGGCAACCACCGCCTCGGCAACCGGCGCGGCGGCGCGCATCTGCGGGCGCGGGGAGCGGTCGGGCGCGCTGGCCACCACCGGCAACGCCAGCAGCATCAGCCCCGCGGCCACGGCGCCCCGCGCCCCCCTCACGGCGCGACCTTCTTGCCGCGCCCGAAGTCGGGGGCGGCGGTGTCCTGCCCCGCCTCGATGATGCCGCGGCGGATCGCCCGGGTGCGGGTGAAATAGTCGAACAGATGCTGGCCGTCGCCGGTGCGGATGGCACGTTGCAGCGCGAAGAGCTCTTCGGTGAAGCGGCCGAGGATCTCCAGCGTGGCATCCTTGTTGGTCAGGAAGACGTCGCGCCACATGGTCGGATCGGAGGCCGCGATGCGGGTGAAGTCGCGGAAGCCGGCGGCGGAATACTTGATCACCTCGGAATCGGTGACCCGGCGCAGATCGTCGGCCACGCCCACCATCGTATAGGCAATCAGATGCGGCGCGTGGCTGGTGACGGCCAGCACCAGATCGTGGTGATCGGCCTCCATCTCGTCGACATTGGCGCCCATCCCCTCCCACAGGTGGCGCAGCCGCGCCACCGCCTCGGGGTCGGTGCCGTCGACCGGCACCAGCAGGCACCAGCGGTTGTCGAACAGCTCGGCAAAGCCGCTCTCGGGGCCGGAATGCTCGGTCCCCGCCAGCGGGTGGGCGGGGATGAAATGCACCCCCTCGGGGATATGCGGGGAAACCGCATCGATCACATGGCGCTTGACCGAACCGACATCGGTGACCGTGGCGCCGGGCTTCAGCGCGGCCGCGATCTCCTCGGCCACCGCGCCCATGGCGCCGACGGGCACGCAGAGCACCACCAGATCGGCGCCCTCGACCGCCTCGGCGGCGCTGTCGCAGACCCGGTCGCACAGCCCGATGCGCCGCGCGGTGTCGCGGGTGGTCTGCGACCGGGCATAGCCGGTCACCTCGCCCGCCAGCCCGGCGCGCTGGATCGCCCAGAACATCGACGAGGCGATCAGCCCCAGACCGATCAGCGCGATCCGGTCGTAGATCGGGGTCTCGACCGGCGCGCTCATGCCGCACCGCCCTTGAACGCCTTGACCGCCGCCGCCACCCGGCGGCAGGCATCCTCGTCGCCGATGGTGATCCTCAGCGCGTTCGGCAGCCCGTAGCCCGCCACCTTGCGTACGATCAGCCCCTGGCTTTTCAGATAGGCGTCGCAGGCCTCGGCCTCGGCCTGATCGGCGAAGCGGGCGAGGATGAAGTTGGCGCAGGAGGTATCCGAGGGCACGCCGGCCTCGGCCAGCGCCTCGGCCAGCCAGGCCCGCCATTTGGCGTTCTCGGCGCGGCAATGGTCGACGAACTCCCGATCACGGATCGCCGCCTCGGCCGCGGCCAGCGCGGTGTTCGACAGGTTGAACGGGCCGCGCACGCGGTTCAGCACGTCAATGATCTCGCGCGGGCCATAGCCCCAGCCGACCCGCATGCCGCCCAGCCCGTAGATCTTGGAGAAGGTGCGGGTCATGACGACATTGTCGCGCGCCTCGACCAGCGCGGCGCCGGCGTCGAAGCCTTCGACATATTCGGCATAGGCGCCGTCGAGCACCAGCAGCGTCTCCTCCGGCAGACCCGCGGCCAGCCGGGCGACCTCGCCCTCGCTGATCATGGTGCCGGTGGGGTTGGCCGGGTTGGCGATGAACACCAGCTTGGTCTTCGGATTGGCGGCGGCGAGGATGGCATCGACGCTCACCACCCGCTCGCGCTCGGGCACCTCGACCGGGGTCGCACCCGCGGCCAGCGCCGAGATCCGGTACATCGAGAAGCCGTGTTCGGTATAGAGCACCTCATCCCCCGGGCCGGCATAGGCCTGGCAGAGGAAGGTGATGACCTCGTCCGAGCCGACGCCGCAGATCATCCGCTCCGGGTCCAGCCCGGTGACCTCGCCGATGGCGGCCCGCAGCGCGCTGTGGTCGGTCGGCGGATAGCGGTGCAGCCCGGCGGCGCTGTCGCGCACGGCGGCGATCGCGCGGGGGCTGGGACCGAACGGGTTCTCGTTCGACGACAGCTTGGTCACGTTCGCCACCCCTTCGACATGTGCCGCGCCGCCCTGATAGAGCGCGATATCCATGATGCCGGGTTGCGGGGTGATCTTGGTCATTTCGGGTCTCCTTGACTGCCGCCCGTCATAGCGGTCCGGCGGGTCAAGGAAAAGCCGCGAAAACGCGCCGGCGGCGGGCTGGGCCAGCCGGCGCGCAGGGGATCAGCTGGCCAGCACGTTGCGGAACTGCCAGGGATCGGTTTCGTCGATATCCTCGGGGAAATGCTCCCAGCGATCCTGCAGCGGCGTCCAGTCGGTGTAATGCGCCTCCACCGGGCCGAGATAGGGGCGCTGCACCTCAAGACAGCGCAGATGGTCCATCTCGTCGGTCTCGACGATGCCCGCCTGCGGGTTCTCCAGCGCCCAGACCATGCCGGCCAGCACGGCCGAGGTCACCTGCAGGCCGGTGGCGTTCTGATAGGGCGCCAGATCGCGGGTCTCGGCATTCGACAGCCGCGAGCCGTACCAGAGCGCGTTCTTCTCGTGGCCGTAGAGCAGCACGCCCAGTTCGTCGATGCCCTCGACGATCTCGTCGACGTCGAGGATATGGTGCCTGCCCTGCTGGCGGCCGGAGCCGAACATCTCGTGCAGGCTGAGCACCGCATCGTCGCAGGGGTGATAGGCATAATGGCACGTCGGCCGGTATTCCGGCGCCGCCCCCTGCCCCAGGGTGTAGTAATCCGCGATCGACACCGCTTCGTTATGGGTGACGAGATAGCCGAACTGCGGCCCCGGCGTCGGGCACCAGGTATGCACGCGGGTGATGGCGCCGGGCCGGTCCAGCCAGATCGCCGCCTGGCAGCCGCTGTCGTGGCGGTGGCCGTTGTCGGGGAACCAGGTCTCATGGGTGCCCCAGCCCAGTTCGGCGGGCTGGAAGCCCTCGGCGATGAAGCCCTCGACCGACCAGGTGTTGACGAAGGTGCCGCGCGGACGCGGCTGGCGGCGGGCCTGGGTGTCACGCTCGGCGATATGGACGCCCTTGACGCCGAGATCGCGCATCAGCCCGGCCCAGCCGGCGCGGCCTGTCGGCATCGGCGCATCGCGGCCGGTGTCGCGGGCCAGCGTCATCAGCGCCTGCTTGACGAACCAGCTGACCATGCCGGGATTGGCGCCGCAGCAGCTGACTGCGGTGGAGCCGCCGGGATTGGCCGCCTTCTCGTCCCGCACCGCCTGGCGCAGCGCGTAGTTGGTGCGCGCGGCATTGTCCTGGGTGTCGAAGTAATAGCCGGCCCAGGGCTCCACCACCGTGTCGATATAGAGCACGCCGAGCTCGCGGCAGAACTTCATGATGTCGAGCGAGGAGGTATCCACCGAGAGGTTGACGCAAAACCCGCGCCCCTCGGCGAACAGCCCGCCCAGAACCGCGCGGTAGTTCTGTGGCGTCAGCGCCACCGCCAGGTGGTTCAGCTTGTGCTGGCGCAGGAAATTCGCCTGCGCTGGATCCGGTTCGATCACCGTCAGCTTGTCCGCGTCATAGTCGAAATGCCGTTCGATCAGCGGCCAGGTCCCCCGCCCGATCGAGCCGAAGCCGATCATCACGATCGGCCCGTCGATGCGGCCGTAGACGGGATAGGTCTGGGTCATGGGCGTATCCTTATCCGATCCGCCCGCATCCCGCGCGGGCGGCGCCACCGAAAGACAACCGTGAGAGAGAAGTGGGCAAAAGAAAAGACCCGCCGCAGTGTCCTGCGACGGGCCGATGATACATGAGTTCGTATCCGAGGCGCAGAGATTAGTTCTGCGCGTAGAATTCGATGACGAGGTGCGGTTCCATGATCACCGGATAGGGCACATCGCTCAGGCCCGGGGTGCGCACGAAGGTCGCGGTCATTTTCGAGTGGTCGGCCTCGATGTAATCGGGCACGTCGCGCTCGACCAGCTGGACGGCTTCCAGCAGGACGGCCATCTGCTTCGACTTCTCGCGGACCTCGATCACGTCACCCTCTTTCACGCGGTAGGAGGGGATGTTGACGCGCTTGCCGTTCACCAGCACGTGGCCGTGGTTGACGAACTGACGGGCGGCGAAGACGGTCGGCACGAACTTGGCGCGGTAGACGACGGCGTCCAAGCGGCGCTCCAGCAGACCGATCAGGTTTTCACCGGTGTCGCCCTTGACCCGCTCGGCCTCGGCGTAGATGCGGCGGAACTGCTTTTCGGTCAGGTCGCCGTAGTAGCCCTTCAGCTTTTGCTTGGCGCGCAGCTGGGTGCCGAAGTCGGACAGTTTGCCCTTGCGGCGCTGACCGTGCTGGCCGGGGCCGTATTCGCGGCGGTTGACCGGGGATTTCGGACGGCCCCAGATGTTTTCGCCCATGCGGCGGTCGATTTTGTACTTGGCAGACGTGCGTTTGGTCACGGCTGATCTCCTTCTTTAAGCGAGGCCCTCAGGGCCACTATGAAGGGCGTTGTCCTCTTGGGGTCTCCCCCATGACAGGCATCCCCTCGCGGGGGCCACCAACACCAATGGAGTGGGGCTTATAGAGGTCTTCGATGGGGAGTCAACAGCGGTTTTCCTGAGGAACGGCATTGAGCCCTTAGCTGCCGGTTGCTTTAGCTCATGATTCCAACGATCACGGCCAGAATAGTGGAGCCGACCAGCGTTGCCGTGGCGACCAAGCACTTTACAGAGAGGTTGAGGTCGAGGGCAAATACGCGCCAGATGACCGCTGCGGACACGAATCCGGACAGCAACAAACTCCATCCCACATTCGCATTCACAGCATACCATACCGCCTCATTGCTCAAGGTTCTGCCAGTGCGGAAACCTGTCGTTGAGTTGGGTGGAACCATCTGCAACGCCAGCATCAGCCCGATTGTGCAGAAGATGACCGGGGGAAGCAGCATCGCGTATTTCATTGGTCTCTCCAAGGCGATCGGTATCCGGTGGTTCATCCCGCATTGCAGACCTTCGGGCCTAAGCCGCCTCGTGCATCAGGATCGCCGCCTCGGACTGGCTGAGGTTGCGCCGCGCCGGCGGCCCGTAGAGATGCGGATCGCGGTCGAGCCCCGGCAGATGGTCCAGCAGCCGCCGGCGGTCCGTCGCCTCCAGCGTCGCCAGATCGGCATTGGCGGGATGAAAGCTCTCGGTCTCCACCCCGTTGGCCACCAGGATCTCGTGTTTCGGCAGCAGCAGGTGGACATAGGTCACCTCGCGCATGGCATGGTCCCGGATCACCGTGCTGCCGTTGATCAGATCGCGCGCCGCGACCAGAACCTCGTCGGAATTGAACAGCGCCCGCGCGGCGCGGCCGCGTACCAGCATGCGGTGTTCCGGCGACACCACCAGCTCCTGATCTGGCCGTTCGATCCCCAGAGCGCCGGGCCGCAGCCGGATCGGCCGCAGATGCGGCATCACATAGAGCCGCGCGCCGGTGATCCGGCGACGGCCGGTCCACATCACCGGTTGCGGGCCGTTGTCACGGGTCAGCACCAGATCGCCCTCGCGCAACAGCTCGACCGCGCGCATCCCGCCGGGGGTCTCCAGCCGGGTGCCGGGGGTGAAGCAGATCACCCCGCCGCGCCGCGCCGAGACCAGCCGCGCCGCGGTATCGGCCAGCGCATGGCGCACCACCCACAGATCGGTGTCGCGCGGCGGCAGATCGTCGAGAAACATCAGCAGCGGCGGCCGCCCCGGGGCGACCTCGACCAGGGTGATGGTATAGCTGCGGGCGCCGTCGGTGACGACGAAATACTGCTCCATCAGCGGATCGTCGATCTCGACCGCGTCCAGATCGGTGATGTCACGAACCGCGGCGCCGATCAGCCGGCGCACGGTGCGTGCCGCACGTTTGCGAATCTCGGCCTCTCCGTCCGCCCCGTCCAGCCGCAACACCCCGTTTGGGCCATCCACGCGCACGGTGTCCCCGCGCCAGGACCACGCCGCGCCGATCTCGAGCGCGCCGCGCGGCGCGTCTTCCAGACCGTCGATCTCCGTCTGCGACCAGGAAACGACGAACGTGCCGCGAAAGCCCGTTCTCATCTGCCTGTATGCCTGCCTCTCGTTTATTGTTGCGCAGACGTTAACAAATCAACTCTCTCAGCGGAAGGCGTTTTGATTTCCACCGCTTAGAGTGTGTTCTTAAAACGTCAGGTTCACCTGCAGCGCGCCGATGACCTGGCCTTCGGGCTGGGCCGAGAATTCCTCGCCCAGATAGGTCATGCCGAAGAAGACCCCGGTGCGCCGGCCCTGCCAATGCACCCCGGCGCGCAGCCGGTCGCGGTGATCGCTCAGCGCATAGCCCCGGCTGGAGGGCAGGTAGATACTGTCGGCCACATAGGCGATATCGCCGCCGAGGGTGAAGCTGAAGCCCCGCTCGGGCCGGGTGATGACGCGATAGCGCTGGCCGGTGACCGGGTCGCGCACCAGCAGCTCGCCCCGCCCGACGGCGCCGAAGGTCAGGTCGGCGCCGACCCTCAGCAGGCTCTCGTCGCCCAGCCGCGCCTCGACAAAGGGGCGCAGCACGGCAGTGCCGCCCAGATCGTAGCTGCGCGCCACCTCGGCGACCACGGTGGGGCGGATGGTGTTGGGGATCTGATTGGCCAGCACCGCCGCACTGGGCGGATCGGAATCGAACAGCTCGTGCAGGCTCTTCTGCAGCGAATCGATGCCGGTCTGCGGCCCGACGATCACCAGATCGGCGCCCAGCGACAGATCGGTGCCGCCGCGGTTGGCATGGCTGTGCACCCCCAGCGACACCATCCCCGCATAGGGGCGGTCGACCGGATTCGGCACCACCAGATCCACCGGCGCGATCGCCTGGGACAGAAAGCGGAATTCGATCAGCTCGCCCAGCTGCGCCGGGGCGGTGCCGGTCCAGTCATAGCCGCGCACGTAGGAACCGACGATGGCGCCGGTGCGCCAGCGGTCATCGTGATCTCCGACCAGATCGTTGTCGAAGACCAGGGCAACGCCCAGACTCTGCCGGCGGCCCGGCGCGGGCTGAGCCGCCACCGGCGCGGCGGGAGCGACGACCGGCTCCGCCGCGGTCGCCAATGCGCCGGCGTGACCGGCTGCGGCGGTGATCAGCGTCGCGGCAGACGCTGCAGCGATGAAACGCAGCATGCTTCCCCTTCAGATACCAAGGCCCTCACAGCTTTGGAACATATGGAGAAATTCAGCGATGCGCCAGTATCTGCCTGCCCCCCGTGCCGCAAGGTATCTGTGCGGAAATGAACCAAGGCGCCCGATGGGCAGTGGTCGCCCCCGGCGCCGCCGCACCGCTCGGCCCCACAGAAAAGGGGGCAGGCGATGCCTGCCCCCTGCACAGATCCGCGCATGGCCCGAAGGCTCAGAGGAACAGGAAGTCCCCGGACCCGATGCTCAGGTGATCGACGTTGAGCAGCGTGATCGAGACATCGGCGAACCGCACGATGGTATCGGCGCCGGCATCCTCGACGGTGACGTCGGCGAAGCTTTCGGCGCCGTCCTCGATCACGATGCGGTCGGCGCCGTCGCCGAAGTCGAGGATCGTGTCGTTGCCGTCGCCCTGACCGAAGACGAAGCGATCCGCCAGCGTGCCGCCGCTCAGCCGGTCGTTTCCGATGCCGCCGATCAGCACGTCTGCGCCGCGGCCGCCCCGCAGGACATCGTTGCCGCCGCCACCGTCGATGTCGTCGCGGCCGGCCGAGCCGATCAGCACGTCGCGCAGCAGACCGCCCGAGAGGATATCGTCGCCGCCGCCGCCGTTCAGGGTATCCCGACCGCCGCCGCCGATCAGGACATCGTTGCCGGCCCCGGTGGTGATGGTGTTGTCGGCGCGCGCCCAGTCGGTGAAGACAAAGGATTCGATGCCGCTGAAATAGACGCCCTCGCCGGTATAGCCGGTCGAGAAATGACCGCTGTAGCCGCCGGTGGCCTCTGCCGTGAGGTCGATCAGGAACACGCCCTTGCTGGCCGTGACCTGCAGCACGTCGCCGCCCTGGCCGCCGGCCACCACATCCTTTTCGCCGTTCCACCACAGCTTGACCAGATCGTTGCCGGCGCCGGTGTCGATGGTGTCGGCCATATAGCTGGTCCTGTGGCCGGTGATGACATCGTCGCCGCTGCCGGTGGTCAGGGTCTCGAACCCCTCCATGTCGCGGACCGTGCCGTTGATCAGGGTCGAGATGACGTTCAGGTTGATCGTCGCCGCGTTGCTCCAGCCCGACAGATCGGCGCCGAAGGAATCCATGCCGTCGCCGCCGTTCACGGTATCGTCGCCGCTGCCGCAATTCAGAACGTCGTCGCCGTCGCCGCCATAAAGCATATCGTCGCCGGCGCCGGTGATGATCGTGTTGTCGGCGCCGAAATCATCGGCGAAAGTGAAATGCTCGATCCCGCTGAATTAGACCCCCTCGTCGGCGTAGCCGGTCGAGAAATGGCCGCTGTAGCCGCCCGACGGATCTTCGGTCAGGTCGATCAGGGACACCGCATCCTGGGCCCGGACCTGCAGCCGGTCGCTGCCGGCGCCGCCGGCGACCACATCCTTTTCGCCGTTCCACCACAGCTTGACCAGATCGTTGCCGGCGCCGGTGTCGATGGTGTCGGCCATGTAGCTGCTGCGGTGGCCGGTGATGACATCGGCGCCGCTGCCGGTGGTCAGGGCCTCGAACCCCTCCATGTTGCGGACCGTGCCGTTGATCAGGGTCGAGATGACGTTCAGGTTGATCGTCGCTGCATCGGTCCAGCCCGACAGGTCGGCGCCGAAGGAATCCATGCCGTCGCCGCCGTTCGCGATATCGTCGCCGCTGCCGACCAGCAGCGTGTCATTGCCGTCGCCGCCGCGCAGCACATCGTCGCCCGCCCCGGTGGCGATGTAATTGTCCGCACCGGCCCGGTCGATGAAGGTGAAGTTTTCGATACCGGTGAAATAGACCCCCTCACCGGCATAGCCGTTCGAGAAATGGCCATCGTAGCCGCTGATCGCATTGGGCTTCAGATCGTAGAGCCACAGCACACCGCTGTCGCGATAGACGGTGAGACGATCTTCGCCATCGGTTCCGAAAATCGTGTCATCCGTGTAAGTTACAAAATCAGTCATGGAATTGCCCTTCCCTAGGCGGTGAATCCCGATATCCACTCAACCCTCGGACGTATTTAAATGGAATTGCGCCCGGGTGTCTTTAAATTGATTTACGGATGTCCCCGAGGTCGCGCCAATGAGTATCTCTGTCGCAGGCCACCCCTGCCCCGCGGCCCGGAGCGCGGACGCCCTGCCCCAGCCGGCACGCATCCTTGATTTGCCAGCGGCCCCGCCGCTGCGTAAACTGCGCGCAGGGAGGACGGGCTATTTCGCAAAAGCATCATCACATCGACAGGGTGATCCGGGCGGTGCATTCCGGCTCGGCCGCGGCGCGCTCGCCGCTGGCGGCCTCCTGGCGGCGGTCGCTGGAACGCCACGGGCTCGACCCCGCCGAAAGCCGCCCGACCGGACGTCTGGACGAGACCGCGCTGCGCCGGCGCCGCGACGCGCTGATGCGGTTCCTGCAGGCGGCCGGCCCCAAGATCGACCAGCTGTTCGGTCTGGTCGGCAACTCCGGCTGCGGCGTGGCGCTGACCGACGAGAACGGCATCGTGCTGGACCAGCGCTGCGCCGCCGCCGATACCGCCATCTTTCAGGACTGGGGCCTGTGGTCCGGCGCCGACTGGAGCGAGGCGGCCGAAGGCACCAACGGCATCGGCACCTGCCTGACCGAGCGCCGCCAGATCACCATCCACCGCGACGAACATTTCTTCCTGCGCAACATCGGCATGAGCTGCATGGACGCGCCGATCTTCGGCCCCGACGGGCGCATCCTCGGCGCGCTCGACGTCTCCTCGGCCCGCGCCGACCAGACCGAGGGCTTCAACCGGCTGATCGCCGCCACCGTCGCCCAGACCGCCCGCGCCATCGAGGCGGAAGTGTTCCGCGCCTCCTTCCCCAAGGCCCGCATCGTCGTCGCCGAGAGCGAGGGGAACGAGGCCTCCACCCTGCTGGCGATCGATTCCCACGATATCGTCGTCGGCGCTACCCGGGGCGCCCGCCGCGCCTTCGGGCTGGAGCTGAGCGGCGATCTGAAGCCGCGGCCGGCCTCCGACCTCTTCGGCCGCGAAGACGGGCCGACCGGGTTCGAGAAGGCCGAGCGCGCCGCGGTGATGCGGGCGCTGGCCCGCGCCGAGGGCAATGTCTCCGAAGCCGCCCGGGCGCTGGGGGTCGGGCGCGCCACGCTCTACCGGCGGATGAAGCGGCTGGGCATCGGCGAATAGCGCCGCCGACCTGTCTCAGATCTGAGACAGCCCGGGGCGCTGGCCCGCTGCCGCCCGGCTGACAGCTCCGGGCGAATCCGCCACGACTTTCTGACACCCGGGCGGAGGACCCGGGCGATCAGGAGGACCCTCAATGAACGAAATGACCCAAGTGGACGGCCGCACCGCCTCTCCCTTCAAGACCCGCTATGACAACTTCATCGGCGGCGCCTTCGTGGCCCCGGTGAACGGCCGCTACTTCGACAATATCACGCCCATCACCGGCGCCGTGGTCTGCGAGGTGGCCCGCTCCGACGCGGCCGATATCGAACTGGCGCTGGACGCCGCTCATGCCGCCAAGGAGGCCTGGGGCAAGACCTCGGCCGCGGAACGGTCGAACATCCTGCTGAAGATCGCCGACCGGATCGAGGAAAACCTCGAGCGCATCGCCACGGCCGAGACCTGGGACAACGGCAAGCCGATCCGCGAGACGATGGCCGCCGACATCCCCCTGTCGGTCGATCACTTCCGCTATTTCGCCGGCGTGCTGCGCAGCCAGGAAGGCACCATGTCGGAGATCGACGCCGACACCGTCGCCTATCACTTCCACGAACCGCTGGGCGTGGTCGGTCAGATCATCCCCTGGAACTTCTCGATCCTGATGGCGGCCTGGAAACTGGCCCCGGCGCTGGCCGCCGGCAACTGCATCGTGCTGAAGCCCGCCGAACAAACCCCGGCGGCGATCATGGTGCTGATGGAATGCATCGCCGATCTGCTGCCGGCGGGCGTTCTGAACATCGTCAACGGCTATGGCGCCGAGGTCGGCGCGCCGCTGGCCCGTTCCCCCCGCATCGCCAAGATCGCCTTCACCGGCTCCACCGCGACCGGGCGCAAGATCATGGAAGCGGCAACAGTGAACCTGATCCCGGTGACGCTGGAACTGGGCGGCAAGTCGCCCAACATCTTCTTCTCGGACGTGATGGCCCAGGACGACGCCTTCCTCGACAAGGCGGTCGAGGGCTTCGTCCTTTTCGCCTTCAACCAGGGCGAGGTCTGCACCTGCCCCTCGCGCGCGCTGATCCAGGAAGACATCTACGAGGAGTTCATTGCCCGCTGCATCGCCCGGGTGAAGGCGATCAAGCAGGGCGATCCGCGCGACCCCGAGACCATGGTCGGTGCCCAGGCCAGCCAGGAACAGCAGGACAAGATCATGTCCTATCTGACCATCGGTGTCGAAGAAGGCGCCGAGGTGCTGGTCGGCGGCGATGCGGCGCGGTTCAACGGCGACATCGCCAACGGCTTCTACATCCAGCCGACGATCCTCAAGGGCCACAACAAGATGCGCGTGTTCCAGGAAGAGATCTTCGGCCCGGTCGTGTCCGTCACCACCTTCAAGGACGAGGCCGAGGCGCTGGCGATCGCCAATGACACCATGTACGGGCTGGGCGCCGGGGTCTGGACCCGCGACGGCACCCGCGCCTATCGCTTCGGCCGCGCGATCGAGGCCGGCCGCGTCTGGGTCAACAACTATCACGCCTATCCGGCGCATGCGGCCTTCGGCGGCTACAAGCAGTCCGGCATCGGCCGCGAGACCCACAAGATGATGCTGGATCACTACCAGCAGACCAAGAACATGCTGGTCAGCTACAACCCGAACAAGCTCGGGTTCTTCTGAAACACCGGAACCCCCTCCGCAGGTGTTTCGGAAGGCGGGGCGCGCGTCACGATGCGCGCCCCGTTTGTCGTCCGCCTATTCGGTGACGGTCAGCCCCAGCATGCGCCAGACCTGCATGCCACCACGGTAGTAAAAGATCTTCTCGGCCGGATAGCCGGCCTCGATCATCCGTCGCGCGGCGGCGGGCGACTGGCCGCACCAGGGTCCGTTGCAGAACAGCGCCACCGGCTTGGCATTGGCGCAGTCGAAGCCGTCGAAATCGACCTCGCAGCCCAGTTCGTCCAGCCGGTCGCCGGCCTCGGTGTAGGGGATGTTGATCGCCCCGGGGATCGAGCCGCCCTCGAAATCCCGCCGCACCCGGCCATCGACGACCATCGCCTCGGGGTCCTCCAGCATCGCCAGCAGCTCCAGCTCGCCGATGGTGGTGACACCGGGCGCCGGCTGCATCGGCTGGATGCAGAACGGCGGACAGGCGCGCGAAGTGCGCGCCCATTCGCCGCTCACCTGATGGTCATTGTCCTGGATGCGCGAGATCGCGGCGCTGCCGCCACCCGGCAGCGGCACGGTGACCTCCATCCGCTCCTTGGTGATCCCCACCGGCTCGGCCAGCGCCGGCCCGGCCAGGACGAGCGCCAGCCCGATGATTACCCGGCGCATCACCGCACCACATGCACCGCACAGCGGGCATGCCGCACCACCTGCGCCGCGGTCGAGCCCAGCAGCAGATCCTGCATGCCCGGACGGTGCGAGGCGATGATGATCAGATCGGGCTTGTTGATCTCGGCCCATTCCAGGACCGACCGGCCCGAATGGCCCTCGATCACCACGCCGGTGGCATTGGGCAGCTTGGCCGCCAGATCGTCCAGCTCGCCCTGAATCGCCTCGCGCGCCTGGGTCAGGTAATCGGTCGGTACATAGGAGATCGCATAGGACGGTATATGCTCGATCACATGCAGCAGCGTGATCTTGGCCTCGGGCGTGCCCAGGATCTCGGCCAGTTTGAGCGGCGCCGAGATGTCGCGCTCGGCGTCGAAGGAAATCGGAACCAGAATATTGTGATACATCGGATGCCTCCTCTAGCAGTCCCGGCCACACTGCGACGACAGCCGCCGCGCCGGCCTTGATCCATGTCATCATGACCCATGTCACCCGCCCCGGTCAGGCCGTGCAGCGGGTACACTCGGGCGGCAGCTTAGGCATATCGTCCCAAAAGAAAACAGTTTTTCGCACCGCGGCGCCACCACCCCGGGCCGGTCTGCCGCCCCTGTGCCTGCCCTCGGGCCTTTTTCTGGCGGCAAATATCCCCGCCGGAGGCCGCGCCCGCAGGGCGCAGCGGGGCGCCACCGCCAGCCGCTCGCGCCGTCAGCCGAAGGTCGCCGCCACCTCGTACATCACCGGCTCGAAGCTCTTGCACAGATCGTTGATCGCCCGGTTGCGCACCCGCATCTCGGGCGTGCGCAACATCGCCATGAAATCCTCGCGCCGGGCCCATTGCGAATAATTGGCGATCCGGGTCTGGGCGTCGTTCACATGCAGCCCGGCGGAAATAAAACCGGGCTGCTTCGAGATGAACACGTCATAGGCCTCGGTCAGCGCATCCAGCAGGTCCTGGCAGGTGCCCGGCGTGGTCTCGAAGGTGGTCAGAACGGTCTGAACACGCGCATCCTTGGAAATTTTCGGCATCGGCTCCTCCTCAGTGATCCGGAGTTCCAGCCTATCACACCCGCTCGAGCGCCGCCTGCACTTCCTGCACCAGGGCGCGCACCTCGGCATGGGCCGGCCCCTTCGGCGCCTCCAGCGCGGCGCGCCCCTGTCCGAGCGTCTCGGCATAGACGACGCGGTTGGCCATGGTGGCGCCGGCGACCTCCGCCTCCAGCTCGGCGGCCTTCTCCGCGACCTCCGCCGCCAGCCGGGTGCCGGGCCGGTTGCGGGTCATCACGATCATCGCCGGCTTGCTCTCGCGACCGGCGAGATAGAGCACCACCTCCACCGCCCAGAGATCGAGATGCGAGGTCGCCACCGGCACCAGCACCAGGTCCGAGGCGCGCAGCGCCGGGCGCAGATCGCTGTCGGCCTTGGGCGGCGTGTCGATGATCACGATGTCATGGGCATCGGCCAGCTTGCGCACCTCATAGGTGACGCCCCAGGCCGAGGCGGTCGAGAAATCGATGTCCGGCACGCCGTCCTGCGCCTCGAGCCGCGCCATGAACCAGCGCCCGGCGCTGCCCTGCGGATCGGTGTCCATCAGCGCCACCGACTTGCCCGCCTTGGCAAAACCGACCGCCAGATTGACCGCCAGCGTGGTCTTGCCCGAGCCGCCCTTCTGCTGCGCGACGGTAATCACATATCCCATGATGCCCCCTGCACCTGCGCTGCATTGCAGCATAGCCGGGCTGCGGGGCAGCGCAACGGAAATCGCAGGACGACGGCGACACAGGCGATGTCCTGCCCCGGATCAAGGTGCGGATCAAGGTGCGGATCAAGGTGCGGATCAACGATTCATTAACCGACAAATCGGACCCTCGACACAAAGGAGCCCGCTATGCGCTGCCTGGGTTTGGTCTTGGTCGTCTTTGTTCTGATTTCAGCGCGCTCCGCCGGTGCGGGCGCCTGGATGCGCGAGGAGGGCACGGTCTTCCTGTCGCTGACCGGCACCCTGCGGCAGGGCGATCCCGACGCGCGGCAGGAGCTTTCGGTCTATTCCGAATACGGGGTCTCGCCGCGACTGACGCTGGGCACCGATATCAACGAACGGCCCGGCCTCTCCGGCCATGCCCTCCTCTTCGCCCGCCGGCCGCTGAGCCGGCCCGCGGCGCGGACCAGGCTTGCCGTCGAGACCGCGGTGGGCGGCCATCACTGGCTGGGGCGCTGGCACCCGATGTACCGCCTCACCCTCTCCGCCGGGCGCGGCTTCACCACGGCGCAGGGCGCCACTGGCTGGCTGTCCGTGGACGCCGCCTATGAACGCCGGCTGAGCGCGCCGGTACCGGCCTACAAGCTCGACGCCACGCTGGGACTCTCCTCGCCCGGGCGCATCCGCCCGATCCTGCAGGTCGAGACCGCGCATATCCCCGGCAAACCGCTGTTCTGGGCGGTGACGCCGGGGCTGACGATCGACACCGGCGGCACCGCCACCTGGCTGGTCGGGCTGGAACGCAAATCCGCCGGCCACGACACGCTCGGCCTGAAGATCGGCCTGTGGCGGCGGTTCTGAGGCGATGCCGCCCAAGGGTCCGGCCCGGCTTCTTCTGGCTAGAAATATCCCGGGGGTGAGCGGCCGGCGGTCGCGAGGGGGCTGGCCCCCTCTGCCCTGCGGGCGGGCCGCGCCAAAATCCGGTTCCCGCCGCATGCGGTCCGCGCTAGACAGTCGACATGACGACATCCGGCCCGATCCGCCCCACCGATGACGAGGCCCGCCAGATCGCCCGCGATCTGCTGGCGCGCGCCCGCTTTGCCGCGCTTGCCGTGGTGCTGCCCGACGGCAGCCCGATGATCACCCGTGTGGCCTTCGGCCTGGCGCCCGACCGCAGGCCGCTGACGCTGGTCTCGGATCTGGCGGCGCATACGGCGGCGCTGCGGGGCAACCCGGCCTGCTCGCTGCTGGTGGGGGAACCGGGCGACCGGGGCGACCCGCTGACCCACCCGCGGCTGACGCTGCAGGCCCGCGCCGGCTTCCTCGGCAAGGGCGACGCCGGCCACGACGCCCTCGCCGCCCATTACCTGCGCGACCACCCCAAGGCCAAGCTCTACATCGGCTTCGCCGATTTCCGCTTCGCGCTGTTCTCGGTCACGCTGGGCCATCTGAACGGCGGCTTCGGCAAGGCGTTCCGCCTGACGCCCGCCGACATGGACCTGCCCGCCTGAGCCCCCCCGCCTGAAACCGCCCCCGATCAGGTGTCGATGCGGATGCTCAGGGCGACCTCACCGCGCACCGCCTGCGACCAGGTCAGCTTGACCTTGTCCTTGCCGCTGCCCTGCTGCAGCTGGACATAGGGCATCTCGAAGACCTCGGTGCTGCCGCCGGTGCGGATATGGTCCAGCGCCACGATCCCGTCCACCCCGCGCGCCCAGCCGCCGAAGGGCAGCTCTCCGCCCGGATCGACGGTCCAGGAACTGGCGACGCTCGACTGGCTGTGGCGCAGCCGCAGCGGGTTCATCACCTGATAGTCCACCGCGTGAAAGGTATTGCCGGCGAAGGTCACGTTCTTGGTCTTGCTGAAGTCGAGACCGGCGAAGGTGCTATCCACCCGCTCGGCCCGGTCGATGGTGCCGTTGATGCTGCGGAACAGGTTGCCGGTCACGGTCATCCCGTTCAGGAAATGGCCGGCGCCATAGGGTTTGACCACGATATAGCTGAACCAGGGCGCCACATCGCCGGACAGAAAGATATTGTCGGTGATGCTCAGCGCGCTGAACGAGAAGCCGCTGACGAAATCGGGGCTGGGATCCCGTTCGTTGGTCCATTCGATCGAACAGTTGTCGACGTAATTCCCCACGATGGTCGAGCTGTTGTACGTCTCGGTCAGCACCAGCCCGGCGGTCCGCACGCCGTCGGCCTGACCGTCGCCCTGAAAGAAATGGTTGCCCATCACCGTGTTGTTGCTGCCGGCGAGCACGGCGAAATGGCGGAATTTCTCGGCCCGGTTGTTGCGCAGCTTGACATCGTTGGCATTGGCGTTGAGCGCGATGGAGGCGCGGTCGGCGACATCCTCGGACCCCTCGGCAGAAAGGAACTGGCAGCGGTCGATCAGCATCCCCTGACAGCCGGCCCCGGTCGAGGTCACGCCGCGGTCCCTGGGCCGGCTGATGAAACAGTCGCGCAGGTGGAAGGTGGTGCCGGTCACCGCCAGCCGGATGCCGCTGCAGACCCCCTCGCATTGCAGCTCCATCTCCGACAACGCGAATTTGCTCAGGTTCTCGAACCCGCTGAAATCCAGCATGTATTTGAAATCGTGAAAGCTATAGCTCTGGGTGCCGGAGGCGCCGTAAAGCGGCCCGCTCAGCGTCAGCTCCTGCGCGCCGACCCTCTTCTCGGTCACATAGACCTCGCGGCCGACGCCATTGCCCTGCACCAGCGCCCCCACCGGCACATTGGCCACATTGGTCACATTGGTCAGCTTCTTGGCGTTCGAGGCGCTGTAGCTCGCCTGCGAGGTCACCACATCGGTGTCCCAGGCCGCGCCCGCCACCGCCTCCAGCTGGCCGTTGCGGATCACCCGGCGGGTGGAATAGACGGTCTTGTTCGGCACCGCCGCCTGCATGTCGATCGGCGCGGTCACCGTCACCTTGAGCCCGGCCAGATCCAGGCTGTCGTGATCGGAGTTGTTCAGCAGCGCCTGAAACGCCTTCTTGAACGCCAGCTCCTCATTGCCGAAGGCCGACACGTAATGCGGCAGGTCGAAACTCTTGGTCAACAGCAGCATCTTGTCGTCGGGCATGGTCACGGTGCCCTCGAACTCGACCTCGGTCTCCAGCGTGACGCTGTCGGCCAGCCGATAGGTCCCCGCCGGCACAAAGATGCGGCGGCCGTCGGCGGCGGCATCGGCGGCGTTGAAGGCGGCGCTGTCGTCGGCCACCCCGTCGCCCAGCGCGCCATAGTCGCGCACATCCACCTGATTGAGCATATCGCGCAGGAAGGCCTCGGTGATGTCGACGATCCCGATATCGTCGATCCGCACCACACCCCCATTGGCCCCGGTCAGGTCCAGCCCGAAATGTCCGAAGCTGGGCGCGGTGCCCCAGACCATATCCACCCCGCCGCGGTTGCCGGTGCCGACAATGGCGCTCAGCTCGACGATCTCGCCATAGCTGGTCAGGGTGGTGGCCGCCGCGGTCTCGACCAGCCCGCCGACATGGGTATTGCCCGAAGCCCCCGCCCAGCCGGCGATGCGTACCCCGGGCAGGTTGCCGCTCAGCGCCTTGAGACGCACGGTGATCTGCAGATAGCAACCGGGCAGGATCGGCGTGTTGCCCCTGTAGCGCAGCTTCTGGATCGCCTCGACCTTCTGCAGTTCCAGACAACCGCCGAAATCCTGATCCGCCGCCACATAGGCCGCATTCAGCGCGTCGTCATAGGTGTCCGACCCCGGCGTGCCGTCGCCGCTCGACCAGACGTCCAGCCCGTCGGCGAAGGGGGTCGGCATCAGGACCAGACCCTCGGTGATTGCCTTGTTCATCGAAATCCCTTTCCCAGATCCGCCTGCGCCCCGGGGGTACCGCCCCGAACGCCGGCGAAAGAGGTAGTCAGGAGGGGTTAACGCCGGCTCAGGCCAGCGCGCGGTGGGGTTAAGCAGCCGTGATGACGCCGCCCCACGGGCGTCATGCCGCGCAAAAGAAAACGCGCGCAGCCCCCAGGCCACGCGCGTCTCAATTCCCTTCAGGCAGACAGGATCAGGCCAGTTCGCCCGCCAGCGCCTTGTCGATCAGCGCGATGGTCTCCTGCACGCCGTAAAGCGCGATGAAGCCGCCAAAACGCGGCCCCTGCGAGGCGCCCAGCAGCACCTCGTACAGCGCCTTGAACCAGTCGCGCAGCGGGTCGAACCGGTCGCGGCCCACGGCATAGACCACCGATTGCAGCGCCTCGTCCTCGACCGGCCCGTCGTAGGCGGCAAGCTCGGCCCGCAGGGCCTCAAGCGCTTCGCGCTCCAGATCGCTGGGCGCCCGATAGACCCGCTCCGGTTTCACGAAGTCGTTGAAGTAGCGCACCGCGAAACCGGCAGCCTGATCCAGGTCGGGATGCGTCTCGGCCGAAGCCTCGGGCGCATAGCGGTTGATGAAGCCCCAGAGCTGGGCCTTGTCCTCGGCCCCCGACACCGACGCCAGGTTCAGCAGCATCGCAAAGGGCACCACCAGCGTCGATTCCGGCACGTTGCCGCCGTGGATATGCCACACCGGGTTGTTCAGCTGTGCCGCCGCATCCTGCGTCGGATAGGCGCGCAGCTGCTGGTGATACTCGTCCACCGCCTTGGGGATCACGTCGAAATACAGCCGCTTGGCGGTCTTCGGCTTGAGATACATGAAATAGGACAGCGACTCGGTCGAGGCATAAGTCAGCCATTCGTCGATCGAAATGCCGTTGCCCGAGCTCTTCGAGATCTTCTGCCCCTTGTCGTCGAGGAACAGCTCATAGGTGAAATGCTCCGGCGCCGGCGCGCCCAGCGCGCGGCAGATGCTGTCGTAGATCGGCGTATTGGTCGAATGGTCCTTGCCGTACATCTCGAAATCGACGCCCAGCGCCGCCCAGCGGGCACCGAAGTCCGGCTTCCACTGCAGCTTGACCTGCCCGCCGGTCACCGGCAGCGTCCATTCGCGGCCGTCCTCATCGTCGAAGGTGATGGTGCCATCCTTGGCGTTCACCTCCTTCATCGGAACATAGAGCACCCGGCCGGTCTCGGGATGGATCGGCAGGAAGATCGAATAGGTCTGCTGCCGCTCGTCGCGCAGCGACTTCAGCATGATCTTCATGATCTCGTCATAGCGTTCGGCCGCCAGCAGCAGCGTCTTGTCGAACTGGCCCGACTTGTAGAACTCGGTGGCCGAGTAGAATTCGTATTCGAACCCGAAGGTATCGAGGAACCGGCGCAGCATCGCGTTGTTGTGGCCGCCGAAGCTGTCGAACTCGCCGAACGGGTCCGGCACCGAGGTCAGCGGCTCTTGCAGATGCTCGCGCAGCATGTCCTGATTGGGAACGTTGCCCGGCACCTTGCGCATACCGTCCATGTCGTCGGAAAAGCAGATCAGCCGGGTCGGGATGTCCGAGATCACCTCAAAGGCGCGGCGGATCATCGTGGTGCGCAGCACCTCGCCGAAGGTGCCGATATGCGGCAGGCCCGACGGACCGTAGCCGGTCTCGAACAGCACATATCCCTTCTCCGGCGGCTTCTTCTCGTAGCGTTTGAGCACCCGACGCGCTTCTTCAAAAGGCCAGGCTTTCGACTCCAGGGCGGCATCGCGCAGGTGGGACATTTCAAACTCCGAGAAAAAGACGGGCCGCGCACCCCGCGCGACCTGACGCCGCTACCTATTGTGCTGGGGGTGCGGCGTCAATATTCTGCACTGCAACACGGAAAAACCCAAGGATGAGCCAGTGACCAGCCCCGATCAGAACGTCCTCAGCGCACAGGATTGCCTTGTCGCCCTGATGATCGCCGTCTCGGCCTCGGACGAAAACATGCGCACCGCCGAGCTGGTCAAGATCCAGTCGGCCGTCAACATGCTGCCGGTCTTCGCCGATTACGACATCGACCGGATGCAGCAGGTATCGCAGATGGTCTTCGACCTGTTCGAACAGGAAGACGGGCTGGACGCGCTGTTCGGCCTGATCCGCGGCGACCTGCCCGAGCGGCTGTTCGAGACCGCCTATGCGCTGGCCTGCGACGTGGCCGCCGCCGACGGCAAGCTGGCCGAACCCGAGCTGCGCCTGCTGGAAGAGATCCGCTATGAGCTGGACATCGACCGGCTGCACGCCGCCGCCATCGAACGCGGCGCCCGCGCCCGTCACCTGACCTGACCGGCCATGCGGTGGCGGCAGGGCGGCCTCCGGCATCTTGCCGCGCTCGTCCTCGCCGCCCTGACCGCGCTGACCGGTGCTGCCGCCGCCGCCCCGCTTGAGGCCTGGATCGACAAGTCCGATCAGCAGATGACGGTCTATCTGGACTACCGGCCAGTCTATCGCTGGCCGGTCTCCACCGCGCGGTCGGGCAAGGAGACGCCCAACGGCACCTTCCGGCCGCAATCGCTGCAGCGGATGCATTACTCGACGCTCTACGACAATGCGCCGATGCCGTTTTCGATCTTCTTCTCGGGCGATTACGCCATCCACGGCACCACCGAGACGCGGCATCTGGGCCACCCCGCCTCGGCCGGCTGCATCCGGCTCAGCCCGGCGCATGCCGAGATCCTGTTCAATCTGGTCCGCCAGATCGGCCTCGAC
>JBFXGQ010000008.1:0-23341 GCA_050177915.1 Pseudodonghicola sp.
GGGGCCGCAGAGCGCAAAATTGCGCGGCCACTGAACATCAGGCCATCTAGAGATTGGGGAACGTGAGTATGTTCACGCAATGTTCCACATTAGCGTGGTTCTACGAAGAGACCTTCCGATAGGGCCTTGGACACTGAAAACCCGGATCGGATGCGAGCAAGACCTCACCAAGCGAGTGCGGCGCGATCGGCTTGGCCGACATGACGATTTCGTCCACGTCGCTCGGGATTACGATTTTATATCGTCCAACGGCTATCCCGGCCAGGGAGGACAACAGGCCAGACTTGTAAAGATCCGAAAATGCCGCGCCAGGAAGGCGAATAACCGATATATTGCAATCCGGAAACTCATCGGAGATCCAGTCAGATACGGGAAGCAGACTGCCATCGTCCACGATCAGGAAATCCGGATTCTCGACGCACGCCCTGTAATGGCGAATCCAATAGCGCAGCATCTCCTGCTCGTCTTTGACCATTGTTATCAGAAGAATTCCGGATCCGGCTTGAGGTTCCGGCCAAACAATCTTTTGCAAGGAAGGCATTTTAAATCTCACTGAAGTTCGAGAAGTGGAAGTCTGATTAGTGTCTGTATGGCCGAACGCAGGGGCTGGTTCAAGCATTGCGCGGCCGGCGCGGGGCGCCCCTACCGGGGCTCCCAAAGGCGCCGCAGCGCCGCGTCGATAACCGGGCGGTTTTCCCGCCCGGGCCCTTTCGTTTCAGCCCCGCAGCGCCCGGGAGACCCGGCGCAGCGGGCCGGTGATGCGCCAGGAGGTGCTCTCGTAAAGCGCCCGGATCTGCTGCTCCAGATCGGAGATCCGCCGCTCCAGATCGGCACGGGCCTGATCGGCTCGGCTCAGAGCCTCCTCCCGCTCCGCCTCGAGCTCGGCAAGGCGGCCGCGGGCCTCCTCTTCCTGCCGGGCCATCTCGGCCTCCAGAGCCGCACGCCGCTCCTGCATCTCATGCTGCCTGCGCTCCAGTTCAGCCTCCAGGCCGGTACGCCCCACCTCTGCCTCCTGCCGCTGCCGCTCCAGATCCGCCTCGAGCTCCGCCACCCGGCCCGCGGTCTTCTCCCGCAGCCGGGCCATCTCGGCCTCCAGGTCGGCACGCCCCGCCTCTGCTTCCTGCCGCTGCCGCTCCCGTTCCGCCTCGAGCTCGGCCACCCGGCCCGCGGTCTTCTCTCGCAGCTGCGCCATCTCGGCCTCCAGGCCGGCGCGTCCGGTCTCGGCGTCCTGCCATTGCCGCTCCAGCTCCTGCAGGCGCGCGTCGCCCGCCCGGCGGGTCTGCTCGATCTCGGCCATCAGCGCCCCCCGCTCCTCGGCGGAGCGCCGCGTCAGATCGTCCAGCCGCTGGCGCAGACTGTCGTTCTCCTCCGACAGCCGGCCCAGCCGCCCCTCGTAGTCCTTGGCCAGTGCCGCCTGCTTGCGCTCGTATTCGGCCGCCAGGGCGGCCTGCTTGCGCTCCTCCTCGGCAGCCGCCATGGACTGGTTCATCCGCTCGGTCAGCTGTGCCTGCATGAACAGCGTCTGGCGCCGCGTCATGTCCTGCAGATGCAGCGCATCGCGCTCGGCGCGGCGGGTCAGATCGGCGTAATCCGCCCGGATCGCTGTCAGGGTGGCCTCCAGCTCGGCAAGCTTCTCGCGGTCGCCGGCCCGCTGACGGTACAGATCGTCCGTCTCCTGGCTGCGCTGGGTCAGCGCGCTGCGCAGCTGGTCGGCGTTCTGCTCGGCCTCCGTCCTGGCCTGCTGCTGGCGCGCCAGCTCCTCCTCCAGCGCCAGATGCTCGGCACTCAGCCCCCGGAACCGGTCCTCGGCCTCGTCGATCCGGGCCGAAAGCTCTGCCACCTGCTGCTCGGACCCGACGCGCGCCGCCTGCTCGGCAGTCAGTTCCGCCTGCCGTTCGGCGACCTCCGCCCGGGTCTGCTCGAGCGCAGCCGAAAGCTCCGCCACCCGCTGCTCGGACCCGGTGCCCGCCGCCTGTGCAGCGGCCAGCTCCGCCTGCCGTTCGGCGGCCTCTGCCCGGGTCCGCTCCAGCACGGCCGAAAGCTCCGCCACCCGCTGCTCGGAGCCGGCACGCGCCGCCTGCACGGCGGCCAGATGCGTCTGCCGTTCGGCGGCCTCTGCCCGGGTCCGCTCCAACGCGGCCGAAAGCTCTGCCACCCGCTGCTCGGACCCGGCGCGCGCCGCCTGCACGGCGGTCAGATGCGTCTGCCGTTCGGCGGCCTCCGCCCGGGTCTGCTCCAGCGCCGCGGACAAGTCCTGCACCTGCTGCTCGGCCGCGGCACGATTGCGCTGTTCGGTCGCGTGATTGGCCGCATGGCTCTGGGCCTCGGCCCGGGCGCCATCCAGGTCCGTCTGCAGCTGCGCCGCCTTGCCCAGCACCTGCTGCATCTGATCCACGACCATCTTCAGCGTCGGCACCGCGGCATCCAGCCCCTGCCGGATCTCGTCCAGAAGCGGGTAATCGCCGGGATCCTCCCCCTCTGCCCCCCAGCGGTTCAGCACCGTCCACGCCTGTCCGACCCAGCCCGTCAACGCGGTCTTCGACGCCGCGTCATCCCGCGCCGCGCAGAAATGCCGCAGATCCCCGGCCAGGAAATCCTCGATCTCCGCTGCCGCGCTGTCGGCAGAACGCGGCCAGTGCAGCCCCAGCCCGGTGCCGATCCGGCCCACCGTCTCGCGCCAGTCCGACAGCAGCAGATCGTAGGAGACGAAGACCCGCGGCGCGCCGCGGCTGCCGGCCTCCGCATCCAGCGCATGACGCAGCCAGAGCAGCAGCCCCTCGGCCTCGGGCAGACCGTCGCGGTGGGCGAGCGAGGCCGCCACCTCGCGCGGGTCGCGATGGGTGCAGACGAACAGTGGCGAGATCCCCTGTTCGGCCAGCGCCTCCTGCCAGAACGGCACCATCCGGCAGATCCGCGGATCCTTCAGGACGAAGAAGCCCGAGGCGCCGAATTCATCGACGATCACCTCGCCAGCGCGCTGACGGTATTCCGGCAGCCGCGGCGAGCGATACCAGTCCGGATTGAAGGCATCCCAGTCGTCCCAGGCGGACCCGGCCGAGGCCAGCAGCGCGTCATTGAGCTGATAGGCCGCGGAGGATTCGAAATGCCCCTTGGGATTGGCCTCGGTCGGCGGCATCAGATGTTTCGGCAGATCGCAGCCCATAAGCCCCAGCATCCCGGTCAGCGCCGAGGTGCCAGACCGGTGCATGCCGAGAACGACAAGGGCCGTGCGGGGCGAGGGCGATCTGGTTAATGGTTTCTTCGGTCGCGCAGCGGATTGCATAGGGGGCATCATCTTATATTCCATAACTGAACAAAGCCCCGAGAGGCCGGAGCTTCATCCAGATTTTCATCTTGGATTTACTTGTTCGCCCTGCATCCGGGAAACGGCCGCCTCAAGCTCCGTTATCCGGTCGGCCTGCTGCATGACGATCTGCAGAACATGCTCGAACAAGCGCTCTCTGGTCGCAGCCGGGTCAGGCGGGGCCGGCGGCACATGCTCCTGTCGGGTAAAATCAATGCCGAACTTCTCGTTTATGAAGTCAAACATATGTTTGTTTTCGAGGACGACCTGCCCTGTGTCCCGATAGGTGAAGGACCGGTCCAAAATCTCCTCGACCCTCGGCGTTTTGCTGAAATTGACACCGCGAAACGCGTTCTGGAAAACGTCGGGCAGCGCCCCGTCCCGCAGCCTGTCATTGTAAACGGCACGCAGCACGCCCTCGGCCACGTCGATCCGCTCCAGCACCCGTTGCTCCGGAGCCGCGAGCGGCAGTTCCAGAATCGCAGAGAAATCCTCGACCACATTGCCGGACTTCATGAAGGGCCGGACGGTGAGGATGTCGTGGAAATCAGCCACCCAAAGCCGAAACCCGGAATAGACCTTCACAATCTGGCGGGAGAACTCCTGATACGACTGAATCCTGCCGGGATGCAGTTTGTGAAAGATTGCCCACTGGTTATAGGCGGAAGGCAGCCATTCATAGGGATCGCGGACATAAGCGATCAGGCGGACCGTCGCGTGCTGTCTCAGCTCAGACACGAAGGGGGCAATCTGGCGAACCCCCGCGTAAATGTCCTCGTTCGACAGGATGAACCGGTCCACCCCGCTCTGCGCCGCCTTTTCCCGTAAGACGGCGAGGAATTTCAATGCGTGCTCCCTCATCTCCTCCGGCGAAGACTGAAAGAACGCACCCTGCCCCGCGATCCCGCGGAAGCGCGGTTCAATGAGATCGAACCACATGCCAATATAGCTGTATCCTCGTTCGGCCAGCCGGTCTCCGCTATGCGCCAGGGCCGCCTGAATGGAAGACGTTCCCGTTTTCCCCATACCGATATGCAGGATGACTTCCATTCAGTCTCAGACCCTCTGCTCGTCCAGCTTATGCACGAAGACCGACTCCATCCCCAGATGGGCGCTCATCGCGGGCCAGAGCCGCTCGATCAGATGGAACTCCGTCCCGTCATTGGCGATCGGCTCGTTGGGCCAAGGGTAGTTCTGCCCGAAAACCTCGTTCATCGCCAGCACAACCGGACGCCGGGTCCAGAACATGTTTCCGACCGGGAACAGCAGCGGATTGTCCGGCATCGCCCCCGGCAGCCGGGCGGCGAATTTCGACAGCAGCGACCGCGAGGCGTTCCAGGGCACATGGAAGGGATCGAAGGGGGCGACCAGCCCGGTGCCCGCCGCGCCGATCCGCGCGATCGCCCCCGAGATCTGCGTCTCGTCGCCCAGCAGGATCCGCATCAGGAACCGCCGCCAGACATCGCCCTTGTCGCTGGAGGAGATCGATTTCTTCTGGTGCAGGTGGCACCAGATCTCGTCGGTGCCGGCGGCGCCGCCGTCGTGGAACAGCTCCATGAACGGCAGGATGTCGCGGCCCTGGTTCGACACCAGCACCACCTCGGGGTCCAGCCCCTCGGCGCCCATGATGGCGCGGATCTCCTCGGCTTTCTTCTCGGTGTCGGTGGTCACCACGATGCGCTGCGCCAGGTGATAGGCGCGGTAGCTCTGCACGTCCTCGGCCAGATCGTCAGTGTAATAGGCGTGGATATGCATCGAGAAATCCGGCACCTCGGTGGGCGCCGCCACGTCATAGGGCGCCAGCCGGCAGCTCCGGTGGATCCAGTTGTCGGAGCTGGCGAGCTCCTCCTCCACCTCGGTCAGATCGCGCCAGATGTAGCGGCGCCGGTAGCGCAGCATCTTCTCGCGCTCGCGGGTGCGCAGCGGCGATCCCGGTTCCTCGTTGGGAAACAGAACCGGCAGGTCGATCTCGCTGGCACCGCGCACGAAATAGCGCTGCGCGGCGAGCCGCCCCTTCAGGGCCTCGCGCAGCCGCGCGAACAGTTTCGGCCGCGGCGGCGGCGCGGTCTCCCCGGCGGTGACCGCCTTGCGCGGCAGCCCGAGGATCGCCGTGGCCGCAGCCTCGGGATTGGCGTATTCGACCGAGGTGAAATGATCCGAGGCGCGGTAGAGCGGATCGCCGAACCCCGAGGCGCCCTCGAACTGCACGATCCGGCAGCCGCGGTCGAGCGCGTCGAACACCACATTCGGCAGCGGATCGAGCCGGGAGGAGACGAACATCGCATCCGAGGCCGCCAGCACATCGGGATAGGCCGGGCCGGCGGGCAGCAGGAACAGATTGCCGGCCGGGTCGTCGGCGCCGATCTGGCGCAGGTGATAGGTCATCCAGGCGCCGAACTGGATCTCTTCTGCATTCAGCCCGTCGCCGATCCACAGGAACACCGTATCGGGATCGCGCTGCCGGCAGATCTGCGCCGCCATCGCAAAGAGATCGGTGCCCTTGCGCCATTGCAGGTGCCCCGCCCCGCAGACCAGCTTCACATCCGAGAGGTCGCGCCCGACCAGCTCGGACAGCCGCGCCCGCGCCTCCACCTGCTCGGCCGCGCTCACCCCGCCGATGGCGAAATCCCGCTGCGGCAGCACCGCCGTGTCGCCGGCCGGATCGAATTCGATATCCTTCAGCCGCCCCGCCCAGCTGTCGCGCACATGTTCCGAGGAGAACACCAGCAGATCGGCGAAAAGCGCCGTGAAGGTCGATTTATAGGCCGGGAAGGTGTAATCGGCGTATTCATGCACATAGGCCAGGAAGGGGATGTCGCGGGCCACCAGCAGCGGTGCGAAAGCATAGCATTCCACCGAGTTGATGATCGCGAAATCGACCTTCGAGAAGATCTCGCCGGAATGGAAACTGTACTCCTCCAGCGGCTTGTCGGTGATCATCACCTCGCAGGCGTAATCCAGGAAATCATCCAGCAGCGGCCCGTCCCGCAGCGACAGCACGATGACATTGTGGCTGCGCGAGGCCTCGCGCACCAGGTCGCGCCCGACGATCGGCGCCCCCGTGCGCGAGAATTCATGCACCGCGATCAGACAGGTCGGCCGGTCGGGGGAATAGCGTGCGCGCCCGTGACGCAGCCGCTGGCGCAGTTCCGCCAGCGTCGCCCGCCCCTCGGCCGCACCATAGAGCAGATAGTGCAGCAGCGGGTCCATCTTGACCCGCCCGATATCGTAATGGACCGCCCAATAGCGGCTCATCGAGAAATCCGAGATCGCGGCATCGACCGGATCGCCCAGATGGATGAGCTCGCAGGCCAGTTGAAAGGCCTCCGGCTGCCCCGCCTCGATCGCCGCGGACAGATCGGCATCGATGACCAGATCGGCCAGAACCTCGTCGATCCCGGGCTTCTGGGCATGCAGCTGGTCATAGAGGGTCGGTGGATGGCCTTCGGCCCGGCCATGTGCCTCGTAGTGCCGCCGCAGGCCGTCGGGGTCCCCGGCGAGATCGGGGACCAGGCCGCCGTAATAGTCCGGATCGAAGCGGAAATCCGGTCGCGCCTCCAGAACCCCGGCGATCGCCGCGTATTTCCGCCAGATTTGACTCAGGTCAATCATCGGTTTCCGTCCTAAATGCATACGTTCCGGTCCTAAACGAAAGTGGCGCGCAACAGATCGACAAGCATCTCGTCCTCGACCGGGCGCTCCGTCATGAAATCAAAAAACTCGAGCAGCAGCGGGCTGGTTGCCACCATCTCGCCCAGCCGCAGCAGACCCAGCCGGCCGTCGCCGGAGAAATCTGCCTCAATATCGTGCATCAGGCTCCGGCCGAGATCGGCCTGCGCCTGCAGATCGGCCGCATCGAACGGCCGGTCGAGATAGAGCAGAGGCCAGTCGGCCTGCTGCAGGGCAGACCGGAGCCAGCCCGCCGCATCGCAGAGCACAGCGCCGCCGCCGGCGGGCTGCCGCAGATGCTCGATGACGATAAACGCCTTGTTTAGAGCCTCTATCCGGCGGCGCGGGAGCCCCGCATCCGGCAGGATCACCAACACCTTGGGGCCTGGCCAGCGGGTCTCCACCGCCCAATCGTCCACCAGGTCAGCTGTCGGACAATCCTGCCCTTCCGACAGGGCATTCGTGGTCATGATCAGCATGAAAATCTCGCATTCAAGATTATAATAACAAACGTAAAATCGACTTCTCGCCGTTGTCGAGGCGTTGATACCCCCCTCAAAAACGCGAGTCCACTTGATATCTCCCCCGCTCTGTTGTTTGGTGCGCGGACATACGCCGACCCCCTTGAGCGTGCCGTTTTTTTTTGCTTTGCAATAAGATAACCTTGTTTTCACGACCTTCGGAGACAGACATTGAAAGTACTATTGATCGGGGGCTGCGGGTTCATCGGATCCCATGTGGTGGATCAACTTGTCGCGCATGGGTTGCAGGTCCGTGTCTACGACCGCCGGCCCGAGCCATTCCGCGCCCCTGTCGCCGGTGTTGACTATGTCATGGGCGATCTGGCCGATACGACCCAGCTCTACGAGGCCACGAACGGGGTGCAGGCGATCATCCACCTGGCCAGCACGACGGTGCCCTCGACCTCCAATCTCGACCCGGTCGCCGACATCACCGGCAATCTGATCGCCACCGTCCGCCTGCTCGAGATGATGCGGGCGACCGATATCCGCAAGCTGGTCTACCTCTCCTCGGGCGGCACTGTTTATGGCGTTCCAGAGACTGATCCGGTCGCCGAGACCCACCCGCTGCACCCGATCAGCTCCTACGGGATCGTCAAGGTGGCGATCGAGAATTACCTCTACATGGAGCACAAGCTGCACGGGCTGCAGCATGTGATCCTGCGCGCCTCCAACCCCTATGGGCCGCGCCAGGGACATACCGGCATCCAGGGCATCATCGGCACCCATCTGTGGCGCATCGCCCGCAACGAGCCGATCGAGGTCTGGGGCGACGGCAGCGTCGTGCGCGACTTCATCCATGTGCGCGACCTCGCCAGGCTCTGCGTCCAGGCGGTCCTGTCCGAGGTGACCGGCTGCTTCAACGCCGGCAGCGGCGAAGGCGCCTCGGTCAATCAGATCGTCCAGACCATCGACCGCACCGTGCAGGCCACCGGCGGCGCCCCCATCGCCCCGATCTACAAGCCCGGCCGCAGCTTCGACGTGCCGCGCGTGGTGCTCGACATCACCCGGGCCCGCGCGGATATCGGCTGGACCCCGGAGATCGGGCTGGAGGCGGGCATCGCCGAGAGCTGGGACTGGGTGCGCAGCCGCGTCTGACCGCCGCCCTCCCCTCCCCCCGTACGGGCGCCCGAACCGGGCGCCTGCGACGCCCACAGGAGATCAGACAGAGGCTGGACGCCTGCCCATGCAGCGCATAGGAGAGAAGGCGGTTGCGCCCCGGCCCGGCTGCTGCAAGGCATGCGTGTCGGGCAAGACATGACGAGGACAACAGGCGTGAAACAGCTCTACCTGCATATCGGGTTCAACAAGACCGGCTCGACCAGCCTGCAGCATTGCCTGTCCCAGAACAGCGCGGTGCTGGAAGCCTCCGGCTATCTCTATCCCGGCCAGCCGCAGGACAGCTACGTGCAGAACCGCCAGCACACGCCGCTGGCCGCCGCCCTGCCCGACCGCCCGGTGAGCTGGCTGCGCCCCCGCAAGCGGGCCACGCTCGACCAGGCGCTGCCCGATCTGCTGAAGGCGATCGACGCCAGCCCGGCCGAAACCGTCATCCTGTCGTCCGAAGCCTTCGGCGGCACCGACATGGATACGGCCAGGGTGCAGCGGGTGAAGGAGAAGCTGGCGCAGTTCGACACCCGCATCATCGCCTATATCCGCCGCCAGGACAGCTACTTCCTGTCGACCTATCAGGAAGAGATCAAGAACGGCGGCACCCATCCGTTCTCCTTCAAACGCTATCGCACCAACCGGCAGTTCTTCTTCAGCCAGCGGCTCGCCCCCTGGCGCGAGGCGTTCGGCGCAGACCATGTGATCGTGCGCCCCTTCGACCCGCAGTTCTGGCCCGAGGGGCGGCTGGAATACGACTTTCTCGAAACGATCGGCGCGCCGCGCGACGGCATCCAGCCGCTGGAAAAGCCCGCCAACGAAAGCCTCGACGTCCAGACGCTCGAATTCCTGCGGCGCCTCAATCAGCTCGGCAGAACGGACGAGACCTACCGGCTGGCCGGCTCCGACATCCGCCGCCTGACCGCCAGCTTCAGCCAGCGGCTCGACGCCGAGGGGGGCCGGCACAAGCTGTCGCTCTCCACCGAGCAGTCCGAGATCCTGCGGGCGCATTTCCGCGATGACAACCTGGCCGCCCTGGCGGGCAGCGGCATCGAGGTCGACGCCTTCTTTCCGCCCGTCCCGCCGGGCCGCACGACCCGGATCACCCCGTCGAAGCTCGACATAGAGCCTCTGCTCAAGCTCATTGTGGCCCAGCAGGCCACGCGCACCGGCTGACCGCCCGCCCGTTTCCAGAGACCACAGCATGCCTTCAAAGCTCATTTTCCACATCGGCGGCTTCAAGAGCGGCAGCACGGCCATTCAGTCGACCCTGGCCAAGAAGGCCTATAGCTGCGACAGCCGCCACATTCTCTACCCCGGCCTCGGCCCGAAAGAGGGGATCGAGAAGACGAAGGGCCAGCACGGGCCGCTGGCCGATGCGCTGGCCCCGGCCAAGACGACCCCGGCCAAGCAGCGCGCCCGCTTCGGCCAGGTCGCCCGGAACATCGCCGCCGGAGACGCCGATATCAACGTGATCTCCGCCGAGAAGTTCGAATATACCAATCCCAGGCTGCTGGCCGAGGCGATCGAACAGTATTTCCCCGCGTTTCAGGACGATCTGCAGATCATCGTCTATGTCCGCCCCCATGCCGAACGGGTGCTGGCCGAATTCGCCGAACGGGTGAAACACGGCGTCTTCCACGGCAGCCTGGAGGATCTGCACGCGCGCACCAAGCTGCTGTCAGGACCGATGCAGCGGGGGTTCTTCTATCACCCCCGCCTCAGCCTGTGGCACCAGGTCTTCGGCGACCGGCTGACGGTGCGGCCGATGATCCGCGCCTGCCTGGCACAATCCGATGTCGTCGCCGATTTCTTCCGCCAGATTCTGGGGGCGGATGTGGCCTTTTCCCTCACCGAGGCGCCGCAGAAGAACGCCTCCCCCTCGCTGCAGGATCTGGCCGCCCTGCGCGCCCTGCACCGGGCCTGCGGCGAGGGCGAGCGGAGCGCCCAGCAGGAGCGCGCCGGCGTCCAGCTGGCCCAGATCTTCGCCGAAGATCCGGCCGCGACCGCCACCCGCCTGGCGCTGCACCGCAGCCTGGCGCAGGACATCGCCGAGACCTATGCCGAGGATGCCGCCGCGCTCGACCGCGACTTCTTCGCCGGCACGCCGATGCAGGAGGCGCTGGCCCAGGCACCGCAGAAGGCGGTGGAACAGCCGCAATCGCTTGACGTCGCCGACCTTCTGGATGCCGGTCAGCTGCGCCAGGTCACCGCCTGGAGCCGCATCCTGGCGCGGATAGTCGCCGATTAGAGCCTGTTTCAGAGCCGGTCGTAGTCGAAGCTCTCGAAATCCCGGGCGTAGAATTCGTTCAGCGCCCGGATCGCCTCGGCGCCCAGCCGCTCGGCCTCATAGCCCTGCTTGGCATAGCCCTCGGTCGGATTGGCCCGCTCCCCCAGATCCGGCAGCCAGGCCTCGACCGGGGTCCCGCGCAGACTGTCGGGCTGCTCCAGCTTGAACACATGATCGGCCCAGCGGCGCCCGTCGATATTGGCGAAATTGCACTGCAGGCGGAAATGCACCAGCCGGTGATCGTTCTCGATCAGCTGGGTGCGCAGGCCGCTGCGGGCAAAGCTGGCCGCCACCCGGTAGAAGGTCTCCGGATCGGCCAGGATGGCGTCGCGCATATAGGGCGTGCCCAGTTTCAGATGCTGCGACACCGCCGACAGGAACCGGTGGTAGGGATTGCGGACAAAGACGAACTTCACATAGCCCCGTACCGAGCGGAACACCTCGGGATAGAACCTGCGCAGCTGGAACGGGGTGATATGGGCCATGTCGAGGATCTTGCCCTCGTCATTCACCGTCTTCCATTCGAAGAAGAAATTGTCCCGCGTGTCGTATTGCGCCAGCGTGTTGTGGCAGCTCATCCCGCCGCATTTCGGGTTGTGGATGAAAACGAATTTCTCGCTGTCGGAAATGATCATGTTCGGTCTTCCTTCGCTTGATCCTGCCGGGCCTCAGAGCGGCGCGACGAAGAAGGCCGGGGCCTTTTCGCTCTTGTCCAGACACTGGACAAAGCCCCGCGCGGTATCCAGCGCCTCGCGGATGGTGACATCCATGTCGAGATAGCGATAGGTGCCCAGCCGGCCGACGAAGGTGACGCCCGAGGTCGCCTCGGCCAGCTTCACGTAATCGCTGAGCAGCGCCTTCTCCTCGACCTGGCGGATCGGGTAATAGGGGATGTCCTGCGGTTCCGCCGCGCGCGAGAACTCGCGGTAGAGCACCGAGCCCTCGTGGCTTTCCCAGGGCGCGAAATGCTTGTGCTCGGTGATGCGGGTATAGGGCACCTCGACCTCGCCGTAGTTCATCACCGCGCAGCCCTGATAGTCGCCCTGATAGGTGAAGCGTTCGAAATCCAGCGTGCGATAGCCGAGCCGGCCGAGCTCGTAATCGAACCAGCCATCGAGCGGGCCGGAGTAGAAGACGTGATCGTAATCGCCGGCCTCGCTGCGGTCGAAAACAGTCTCTAACTGGACGGTTATGCCCGGGTGATCGAGGATCTTGGCGATCATCGCGGTATAGCCGTTCTCCGGCATGCCCTGGAATTTGTGGAAGAAGTAGTTGTCGTCGTAGTTGAAGCGCACCGGCAGGCGTTTCAGGATCGAGGCCGGCAGCTCGCTGGGGTGGCAGCCCCATTGCTTCATCGTGTAGCCCTTGAAGAAGGCCTCGTAGAGGTCCTTGCCCACGAAGCGCATCGCCTGCTCCTCGAAGGTCTGCGGGTCGGCGATGGTGGTATCGGCCTGTTCGTTGACGATGAAATCATGCGCCTCGTCGGGGCGCAGCGTCTTGCGGAAGAACTGGTTGATGGTGTGCAGGTTGACCGGCAGCGAGAACACGCCGAGCGCGCCTTCGGGATCGCGCGAGGTGGTCTTCACCCGGTTCTTGTAGGGCAGGAAGGTCTCGAACCCGTTGACGTAGTCCCAGACCTCGGCATCGTCGGTGTGGAAGATATGCGGGCCGTAGATATGCACCATCACCCCGGTGTCGGCGTCGCGCTCGGTATGGCAGTTGCCGCCCACATGCGGCCGGCTGTCGACCACGGTGACCGCATGACCGGCCTCGGCCAGATGCCGCCCGATCACCGCGCCCGAGAGCCCCGCCCCCACCATCAGAAACTTTCCCTTGGCCATGCCGCAGGCTCCTCGTCTTGCGTCGTTGACCGCAGTTACACGCAGCCGGCCCCGATGCTCAACCGGGCGTGCTCAGAGAGATGCCGCTTTCTGCCGATTGTGCCCTGGGAAGCGCAGCACCGCCAGGCGCTTGGGCGCGACAGATAGACAAGCCCCCGACCACCGCCTACACACGACAGGACGACCCGGCAGCAGGAGACCCCCATGGCAACGCCCGCGACAGGAGACAAAACGCTTGTCTTCCATATTGGCGACCGCAAAACCGGTACAACGGCGCTGCAATACGCTTTCGCCAGCGGCCGGGTCGAGTTGAAGGGGCACAGCCTGTTCTACCCGGCGAAGATCTCCCACAACCGGCTGGCCGGCCATTTCGAGGCGCTGGATCCCACCGCGTCCTCTCCGAAGGCGCGGAAAAAGGCCGAGGAGGCCTGCGCCCGTTTGGCCCAGAGGATAGGCGATTCCGAGGCCGATCTCTGCCTGATCTCGGGCGAGATGTTCGAATCCGTCCCCGCCGCTACCCTGCAGCATGTGATCGACAGCCAGTTCGCGGATTGCGCCGACCGGATCCGCGTCGTCGCCTATGTCCGTCCGCATGCCGGTCGCTTCCTGTCGGGCTTCACCGAGCGGGTTAAACTGGGTGGGCAGAGGGCGATCGGCAACGACCTGGACGGCTTCCTCGACCAGGCGCTGGCGGCACGGATGATCCTCTACCATGACCGCTTCAGCGCACTGAAACAGGCCTTCGGCGACCGCTTCGTGCTGCGTCCGATGATTCCGGCGCAGCTTCACCGCAACTCCGTGATCGAGGATTTCATTCGCCACGGCCTGGGGGTCGAGGAGTTCACGCTAACCGGCGCGGCGCCGGCCAATGAATCGTTGGGGCTTGAAGATCTGATGCGGCTGAAGACCCTGCAGCGGCATTTCGGCCATCTCACCGTACCCCGGCTGAGGATGCAGATCGGCGCGGAATTCTCCCACCTGGTCAGCCAGATGCCGCCGCCTCCGATCCGCACCCGGCTGCAGCTTCACCGCAGCGTCGCCGACCGGCTCCAAGAGGCCTGCCGCGCCGATGCCCAGGCGATGGACGCCGCCTTCTTCGACGGCGCGCCGCTGATGGAGACCGAACTGAACACCGCCTGCGCCAATGCGCTGGAGACAGCACAATCGCTGGATCCGGCCGATTACCTCTCGGCCAGTGAGGCGCGCAGCTTCGAGATGATGGCGCAGATGATCCGCTCTTTGCTAGAGAACACCGGCCAGGACTGGACCAGCTATCTGCACGATCTGCGCACCCGGCATGTGCATGGCGACTGAGGCCTAAGCCTCAGTCCTCCGTCATGACCTCGTCGGCGCCGCGGTCCATCGCCTGGCCCAGCGACTTCTGCAGCCCGGGCGGCAGTTCGGCGCGCTGGTCGGGCTCGCGCACCGCCCACATGAAATGCTCCGGATCGGCCTGCATCATGCGCAGCAGGAAATCGGCCCAGATGCGGAAATGCCGCCGCTCGCCGGGGCCGTAATGATCCTTGGCGTCGAAGGATTGCGGCGCCGCCACCGCCTTGGCCGGCGCGGCGGCCAGCGCGTCCGACATCGGCGTGCCGTCGAAGAAGGCGGCATCCAGCGCCGCGGCATCGGCGCGATAGGTCTCGACGATCTTCTCGGCCAGCGCCTTGTGCAGCCGCGGCTTGGTGCCCTTGGGATCGGGCGCGGCGCCGAGGAAGTTCGACATATACCAGCCGAAGGCCTGCTGCACCGGCTTCAGGTCCTTGGTCTGCTGGCGGATCCGGCGGTGGATCGCCCGCATCATGGCGATATCCTCGACCGAGAGGGATTCGTTGCGATCGGTCTCCTGGGTCAGTTCGAAGGCCTCGCCGCCCAGCAGAGTGCGGAAGAAATCCTGCACCACATCGCCGCGATAGAGCCTGTCGCGCAGGAACGGGCGCAGGGTGAAGGCCTCGCCGAACAGCGCCCGCCACTTCTCGAACCGCGGCGTGTAGAACAGCAGCCCGTCCGCGACCATATCCTCGTGGAACTGCTCCAGCGGCTTGACGTAGATGCCCTTCTTGCTGCGCTCGGCGAAGGTCGACATGAAGCGGTCGGCATGCGGGCGGACATAGGCCACTAGGCGGATCCGCCCGACATAATCCGGCAGATGCGTCTGGATCGCGTCATGGACCGCCTGCGGATCGACGAATTCGAAATGCTCGGCCGAGATCACCCCATGGGCGGCATCGCTCTTGTCGAAGGCGGCGCGGACCTTGGCGAAGCGGGTCTCCTGATACTGGCGCTCCTTGGGCACCGACAGGGATTTGGCCAGCGGGATGTGGTTGAACCGGGTGGGATAGACGATCTCCCCCAGCTCGGTGCGCCAGGCCCCCGCCGCCAGCGCCCCCTGGATCGAGGTCGTCCCGGTCTTGCAGTCGCCCAAATGGATTACCAGCTCACCAACCATATCCGCGTCTTCCCTTTCGACCAGCCGCTTTTCCCGTGCCCGTCCCGCCCGGGGCCGGTCGCCGCGGGCTCTGCTGCACAAGTTCTCAGGCCGGATCTAAAAACCGGCGCGCCTGCGGGCTGTCAAGCCCCGCGCCGGCGACGCTGCCCTCTTTAACAACCCAACCGTTTCGCTTAGCAAGACGATAGTGGCAGGACGTAGCAAGATCAGGCAGTCGGCATGAAAGTCATTTTGTATATTGGGCATCACAAGGTCGGTTCCACCGCACTGCAGGTCTATCTGTCGCAGAACTGGCTGCGGCTGGCGCAGCACGGCATTCTCTATCCGGCGGTCGAAACCCGGGGCTTTGCCAACAACCTGGACAAGGCCCTGCGCGGCCAGGAACGCGCCGCCGAACTGCCGGTCAACATCCGCGAGCCGCACAGCGCGCTGGCCTACCGGATGATGAGCGAAGTGTCGCTGCGCCAGGTGCCGCCGCAGTTCAAGACCCTGCCCGCCGTGGGCCAGATGTTCCTGGCGCTGCGCCACCAGGTGGGCTGGCTCAAGCCCGATGCGCTGATCCTCTGTTCCGAGGCTTTCGCCAATTTCGGCCAAGTCGATCCGGCGCTGATCCGGCGGCTGCGCGACCAGTTCCCCGAGGCCGAGTTCGAGATCTATTGCGCCCTGCGCCGGCCCGACGACTACATGATCTCCTGGCACGGCCAGCGGCTGAAGGTGGGCGAAAAGCTGCCGCCGCTCAGCGATGGCGGCACCGAGCACTATTACGACACCATCCATTTCGACTATCGCACCGTGCTGGAGGCCTGGGCCCGGGAGATCCCCGAGGCCCGGCTGATCGTGCGCAACTACACCGACATCCTGGCCGCCGGCGGCTCGACCGAGGATTTCGCCCAACAAATCAGCATCGCGCTGCCCGAGGGGATGATGCCCGCCGGCCGGGCCAACGCAAGCCTGCCGCGCGCCGCCATGGAGATCGCCCGCCGCGGCAATCACGAGCTGCCGGCACCCGAGGCCGCGGCGCTGCGCCGCTATCTGATGAGCCGCGACAGCCAGCTGAAACCGGCGCCGAACAAGGATGTCGAGATGTACGGCGCGCCGCTGCGCGCCGCGATGGCCGCCCGCTTCGCCCCGATCCACGACTGGCTGTCGGACCAGACCGGCCAGGCCGCCTTCTTCCCCGATCTGGCCGAGATGGCCACCCCCCTGCCGATCCCCGAGGCCGAGGCGGTCGCCGACCTGCTGGCCCAGATCGACCCCGCCGCGCTGCCCAGCGAGACGCTGCGCACCTATATCCAGTCGCTGCAACGCGGCAACAACGGCTGATCTCCGCCCCGCCCGACCGGTCCCCGGCTTGACAGCGGGGGCCGAACCGCGGGACGACGCGGGCGGGCCGCCCTCTTCAATCAGGATTTTCCTCCATGATCACGCTGCAGAATTTCCTCTTCCCCGATCCCGCCATCTGCACCGAGCACGATCTCTATTTCCACACCTCCGGCCCCTTCGGCTTTTCCCAGACCCATGGCGAGATCTGGCTGAAGCACGACAGCCAGATCCGGCTGGACACCTATTTCAACCTGTTCAACGTCGGCAAATGGCACCAGGCCTGCACGCTCGACGGGCTCTATGCCGAGGTCCGCGGCGAGGGCCGGGTCGAGGTCCGGGTGCTGCAGGCGATCCCCGAGCATTCCTGGGAGATCCTCAGCAGCGACATCGTCACCCTGGAGGAGGGCCGCCCCTATCTGGCGGATCTGTCGCATTACCCCGACCGCTCCACCAAGGGGGTGATCTATCTCGAGATCAAGGCGCTGGACGAGGCCGGCGCCCTCTTCGCCGGCGGCCGCTTCGTGACCCGCAGCGCGCCCGAGACCCTGCCGCGGCTGGCGGTCTCGATCACCACCTTCAAGCGCGAGGAGCAGGTGCGCCGGACGGTGACGCGGCTGGAAAGCTTTCTCGAGACCTTCCCCTTCGGCGACCGGGTGCATCTGCAGGTGGTCGACAACGGCCAGAGCGCCGGGATCCAGGCCTCGGAGCGGGTGACGCCGATCGACAACCCCAATTACGGCGGCGCCGGCGGCTTCGCCCGCGGGCTGCTGGAGGCGGAGAAGGCCGGCTTCACCCATTGCCTGTTCATGGATGACGACGCCTCCTTCCACATGGAGAACATCGCCCGCGCCTATGTCTTCCTGGCGCTGGCGCGCGACCCCAAGACCGCGCTGGCCGGCGCGATGATCACCAATACCCACAAATGGGCGCTGTGGGAAAACGGCGCCTGGTTCGACGGCTCGTGCCACCCGCTGTTCTGCGGTCTCGACCTGCGCAACCGCGACGCGGTCTTCGGCATGGAATTCGACAGCGCCGGCAAGCCGCAGACGACCTTCTACGGCGGCTGGTGGTTCTTCGCCTTCACCATCGCCGAGGTGAAACACCACCCCTTCCCCTTCTTCGTGCGCGGCGACGACATCTCGTTCTCGCTGATGAACGATTTCCGCATCTACACGCTGAACGGCGTGGTCTCCTTCCAGGACGATTTCTCCGAGAAGGAAAGCGCGCAGACGCTCTATCTCGATCTGCGCAACCATCTGATCCATCACCTGGTCTCGGACGATCTGGTGCGCAGCCCGCTGGGCACCGCCAAGATCGCCATCCGCTTCATCATGCGCAGCATGCTGCGGTTCCATTATGAAACGGCCCGCGCCCAGCTGCTGTCGTGGCGCGACGTGATGCAGGGGCCGGATTTCTTCGACGAGAACATCGACATGGCGGCGCGGCGCGCCACCATCAAGGAGATGATGAAGACCGAGGTCTGGCAGGAAATCGACCCGCGGCAGCTGGGCGAGAAGCGCCGGCTGACGCGGCTGCCGCGGCGCTGGCGCGAACGGCTGGGAAAATATACCCTGAACGGCCATCTGGTGCCGTTTTCCGGCCGCCGCTGGGACCGCGTCGTGCTGGGCATCGGCGAGCGCGGCACCGTCTACCCGGCCTTCGGCGCGGCCGAGATCACCTATCTGAACAGCACCCGCGACAAGGGCTATACCGTGCGCCAGTCCAAGCGGGAGTTCTTCGCGCTGTGCTGGGAGATGACCAAGACGCTGCGGCAGTTCCTGCGCGACTACGACCAGATCAAGGCCGCCTATCGCAGCGGCTACCAGCGGCTGGCCACCCGCGACTACTGGCAGAAGCGGCTGGCCTGAGCCGCCGCCTGTCCCGGGCCCCGGTCCGGGACTCGCCAGCGGCCGACCCGGCTCTAAATCGGCTCTAAATCGGGGATTTTTCCGCTTCGGCCGCGGGATCAGGGCTCAGGCGCCCAGGATCGCCTCATGCGTCTCGATCGCCTCCTCGAGATCGTCGAAATACTGGATCTGGCCATTCTCCAGCACCAGCCCGGCATCGCAGAACTGCCGGATCTCGCTCATCGAGTGGTTGACCATGATGGCGCTGGAATTCTTCATCCGGTCGGCAAAGACCGCCCGGCTCTTGCGCTTGAAGGCGGCATCGCCCGCGGCGGTGACCTCATCGACCAGATAGGTGTCGAAATGGATCCCCATCGAGGCGCCGAAGGTCAGCCGCGACCGCATGCCCGAGGAATAGCTGCGCACCGGCATGTGGAAGGATTTGCCCAGTTCGGCGAAATCCTCGACAAAGGCGATGAGCCCGTCGGTATCCACCCCGTAGACCCGGGCGATGAAGCGCACGTTCTGCGCCCCGGTCAGCTCGCGGTGGAACGAGCCGGCGAAACCCACCGGCCAGGAGATCGACCCGTCCGAGACGATGCGGCCCGAATCCGGGCGCATGGTGCCGGCGATCATCTGCAACAGGGTCGATTTCCCCGCCCCGTTGCGCCCCAGCAGCGCCAGCGACTTGCCGGTGGGCAGGGTCAGGTTCAGATTGTCGATCACCACCTTGCGCTCGCCGCGCAGCCGAAAGCTCTTGGTCAGATTCTCGAAGCGGATCATCGCCCCCTACCCCAGCCTCCCACTCAACTGCGGTCGCGGATCGAATAGTAGACCAGCGCCAGGATCGCCCAGAACAGCAGCAGGAACAGCGCCGCCAGCGCCGCCAGCACCGGCCGGTCGGGATATTCCGAATCCTGCGCCAGCGTCGGGTTGATATAGGTGGCCAGATAGCGGCTTTGGCGTGCGGCATCGTCGCGCGCCACCTGCAGCGCGGTCAGCGCGGCGCGATAGGTCTCCTCGGCATATCGCAGATCGACGTTCAGGCTCTCGAATTCGGCGATCAGCGACGGGTAATCCTCGCCGACGGCGCCGGTGTCGGTATTGTCGCTGGTGAAGGTCTGCCGTTCGATGCGGATGCGGTCGCGGATCACGTCGATCAGCTGCTGCGCCTTGGTCAGCCGCGGGTCGTTGTCGCTGGTGGTGCCGCGCAGCAGATCGTATTCGACCAGCGCCTCGGCCAGCTGCTGCTGCAGGTTGTTCATCACCCCCATGCGGCCCTGGATGTCGGCCGCCGGATCGACGATCTTGGTGCGGGTGCGGAACCGGGTCAGCGCCTCGCGCGCGTCCTTCAGCCGGGCGATGGCGGCATCCAGATCGGCGCGGGCATAGCGCATCGCATCCTCGCGCGCCTGATCGTTCAGCCGGTTGATGCGGTCCTGGCTTTCGCGCAGCACCACCCGGGTGATGCTCTGGGCGGTCGCCGCATCGAAGGCCACCGCCTGCACCTCGATCAGCCCGGTGCCCGCGTCATAGGAGATCCCCAGGATACGCTGCCAGTACCAGACCAGATCCTCCGTCGAGGCATCGGGCCAGAGCGCGAAGGCCCAGTCCGCCGGCCAGTAGGGGGAATAATGCGCCCGCAGGTCGATCTCGGCGTCGACCGCCTCGACCATCTCGCGGCTCTGGATGAACTCATAGAGGATGTCGCTGTCCGAGGCGGTGCTGCCGCCGGCGAATTGCGCCAGCCCGCCCAGCAGTTCGGTGGCGCCGCCGCTTTCCTGGCTGCGCACGGTGAAACCGGCGGTGGAGAGATACTGATCGTTGGCCGCGACCCAGAGATAGAGGATCACCGCCGCCAGCGGCAGCAGGACCATGGCCCCGAAGCTCGCCACCAGCCCCCAGTGCCGGCGCTTCATCCGCGCCGGCCGGGCGATCGGCATCACCTGGACCGGCGCCGGGCCGGCCTTGCGACCGGCAACGCCCTTGCGGGCGGCCGCCCGCCGGCCGCCGGGAACGCGCCCGGCGGCGCGCCCCCCCGGCCCCGTCGCCGGACCCTCGTCGGCAAGCTCGACCTCAGACCCGATTTCGGTCTCGGTTTCGGCGGTTTCAGAGGTCTCGGCGAGAGAGGTCTTGTCGGTCATTGCGGCCCACCCGGCGCGAAGCCGTTTGAAATCATCATCGGTTTCTTACATAAGTGCGGATGTAAACGCCAGTATCGGAACGTTTTTTCATGGCCCCTATCCCCCCCCCGGCGGCCCCCGCGCCGGCGCAGGCCGGTGTGCGCCGATTCGCGGCGATGCGCACCATCCTTGCCTTGATGCTGCGCGAGATGTCGACCACCTACGGCCGCACCCCCGGCGGCTATGCCTGGGCGATCCTGGAGCCGCTCGGCGCCATCTTGGTGCTGAGCGTCGGCTTCTCCCTGGTGATGCGGACGCCGCCGCTGGGCACCAGCTTCCTGCTGTTCTATGCCACCGGCTACATGCCCTTCGATCTCTACTCCGGCCTCAGCAGGGCGGTCGGCAAGGCGATCAGCTTTTCCAAGCCGCTGCTGCAATATCCGGCGGTGAGCTGGATCGACGCGGTGCTGGCGCGCTTCCTGCTGAACAGCCTGACCGGCATCCTGGTCGCGCTGCTGCTGATAAGCGGTGTTCTGTGGATGCTGGACCACCGGTCGCCGGTGGACCTGCCGCCGGTGGTCGCGGCAATGGTGCTGGCGATGGTGCTGGGGCTGGGGGTCGGCGTGCTCAACTGCGTCCTCATGGGGCTGTTCCCGCTGTGGGACATCATCTGGTCGATCGCCACCCGGCCGCTGTTCCTCGCCTCGGGCATCTTCTTTCTCTATGACGGGTTGCCGCCGCTGGCGCAGAAGGTCCTGTGGTACAACCCGCTGCTCCATGTCACCGGGCTGATGCGCAGCGGCTTCTACCCCAGCTACAACGCCGATTACGTCAACCCCTCCTACGTGCTGGGGGTGGCGATGGCGCTGCTGGCGCTGGGGATGGTCCTGATGGGCCGCTATCACCGCGACATCCTGAACCGCTGATCCCGGTTCAGGACCACGGGTCGGAGCCGGGGCGCAGGCCCCGGTTCGGCCCTGCTCAGGCCCCAGTTCAGGCCTTGGCCAGCGCCAGAACCTCGTCATGCGGCCGCTGCACCCGGCGGCGCAGCCCGTCGCAGACCGCGCTTCCCAGCAGCCGCAGGAAGGCGCGGCGCTCGCCTGGATGGTGGCGCACCTTCATCAGCCATTTCGGCAGCACCAGCAGCAGCACCGGCCAGAACATCCAGCCCGCCGCCATGCGATAGAGCAGCAGCAGGTTGCGATGGTAATAATAGACCTTCCACAGCGGCCGGAACTGGCCGGGCCGCGCCGCGAAGGTCGAGCAATCGTGTTCGAACCGCACCGCCGGATCGAATCGGATCCGCCCGCCCGCCTTGCTGAGCCCGAGGGTATAGAGCCCGTCCTCGCCATAGACGAACAGCCGCCCGTCGGGATAGCCGACCCGGGCCACCGCCGCGCGCGACACGAAGAGCCCGACGAAGGAGGAGACATCCACCCAGCGCCCGGCGCCGCGGTAATCGGCCGGCGCGATATGGAAACCGCCGCGTCCGCCCAGCAGGGTGCGGAAGAACTCGCGCCCGTGCCAGAACGGGTTGCGCGAGGGGCGGTTCATCTCGCAGATCGCGCCATCGGGGAAATAGACCGCCGCCGCCACCGCCTCGCAGCCCGCTTCCTCAGTGGCCCACTCGCTGGCGCGGAAGGCCGCCAGCGCGCCGGGCGCCGGGCGGGCGTCATCGTCCATCACCACCATCCAGTCGGGATCGAAGCGCGCGCTGGCCAGCCGCATGCCGGTCTCGAAGCCGCCGGCGCCGCCCAGATTTTCGGCGCTGCTGTGGACCAGCAGCCGGGGATCGGTCTGGGTGGCGAGCCAGTCGCCGGTGCCGTCGGTCGAGACATTGTCGACCACCACCACCGCCTGCAGATCCTCCGGCGCGCTCTCCAGCAGCCGCGTCACCGTCGCCTTCAGCTTCTCCAGCCGGTTGTGGGTGACCACCACCGCCACCAGTCTGCAGGCTGCGCGCGGGGTCGCCGGGGTCTTCTGGGCTGTCACGGGAAGTCTGTCCTTGGCTGCGTCGCGCGATCTGTCTCGACCGTCTCGGGCCGCAGAACTCACAAAAGCGCGGCCATGTCAAATTTTACCCATCGCAGCCGGCCCGGCGCCGCCGTCGGGCCCGGAGCGGGGACGGGCGAGCCGATGACGCAGGATTTGACATGGCCCCCCGGCTGCGCCACCTAGACGCCATGCGCACCGCTCTCGTCACCGGCTCGGCCGGCTTCATCGGCTATCATCTCTGCGCCCGGCTGCTCTCCGAAGGCTGGCGGGTCACGGGGCTGGATTGCCTGTCGGATTACTACGATGTCGCCCTCAAGCAGCGCCGCCACGCGCTGCTGGAGACCGATCCGAACTTCACCCCGGTGATCGGCCGGCTGGAGGATCCGGGCCGGCTGCGGGCCCTGTTCCGCGACGAGACGCCCGAACTGGTGGTGCATCTGGCGGCCCAGGCCGGGGTGCGCCATTCGATCGAGGCGCCGCGCGATTATGTCGAGGCCAATCTGATCGGCACCTTCGAACTGCTCGAGGCCGCCCGCGCCCATCCGCCGGCGCATCTGCTGCTGGCCTCGACCTCCTCGGTCTATGGCGCCAATACCAAGATGCCCTATGCCGAGACCGACAAGGCGGACAGCCAGATGTCCTTCTACGCCGCCACCAAGAAGGCGACCGAGGCGATGGCGCATTCCTATGCCCATCTCTACCGGCTGCCGACCACCATGTTCCGCTTCTTCACCGTCTACGGCCCGCTGGGCCGGCCGGACATGGCGCATTTCAAATTCACCCGCGCGATCCTCGAAGGCCGGCCGATCGGCGTCTACAACCACGGCCAGATGCAGCGCGACTTCACCTATATCGACGATCTGGTCGACGGC
>JBFXGQ010000009.1:0-22906 GCA_050177915.1 Pseudodonghicola sp.
GCGGCTGAGATCGTCCGACGCCCCCGCCCCGGCCAGCTGTGCCGCCGGTTGGGCGCCACCGTCGATGCGGCCGTTGCGGATCTCGACGAACATGTCATAGGCGTCGGGGTTCTCGAACCGGTCCTCCATGAACAGCATGGTCGAATTGGGCAACAGCTCACGCAGCTGCTGCCGGGTGCGCAGCCGGCTTTCCGCATTGTGGCTGGCCAGCACGTTCTCCATGATCAGGATATCCGGCCGCTTGATGCCGGCGCGGAAGAAGGCGGCGCGTTCCTGAAACAGCGCCGGCAGATTGGTGCCGCCCAGCCCGGCGTGCAGATCGTAGAGAATGGCGGTGATCCGGTTGCGCAGCCCGTGTTCGGTCAGCAGTTCGGCCACGGTGTCCTCGACCTCGTCGGCCTTGACCCCGGCCATCATCGACACCCGGCCGAAGATCGCATTTTCCACCACCGTCAGCCGCGGCACATAGGTGCCGACATCGACCGGGATGAACAGATCGCTCAGCCTTTCGCGCAGTTCGTCGCCCTTGCTGCGGCGGATGGCGAGGATCTTGTCCTTGTACTCGTCGGGGAAGTTGGGGCCGATCTGCTCGGCGGTCAGCATGAAGGGCACGATCAGCAGCATCGCGCGCTCCTCCGCCGACAGCGCCTTCCTGCCGCTCCGGCGCCCCTGCCGCCCGACCTGCCGCGCAGCGATGTCCGAGACCCGCTGATACAGGTCGTCGTCCAGCCCCAGCCGCTGGAACAGCGGGTGATGGGTGCCGTCGCGACCGAAGGTGCGGTTCAGCGTGTCGATCACCCCCATCGACACCGCGATCGCCTCCTCGGCCAGCCCCTGATCCTCCAGCATCCGCAGAAAGCGGTCGTCGTGGGCCAGCGCCTCGGGGGCGATCTCGTGCACCGGGGTGGCGAACAGCAGGTTGCCCGCCAGCGGTATCGCCGGATTGAACTGGTCGGGATCGAAGTGGAACACCACGTCGTCCAGCCCGCGCGCACGCAGCCTGTCGCGGATCTCGGGGCGCAGCGCCACGATGTCCTGGGCCAGCGTCGGATGCAGCACCGGATCGAAGCGCGACCGCAGGGTGCGGCGGAACATCGACTCGTCGATCCCCATCGCCTCGACCAGCTGGAACCACCAGTCCCGCACCTCCGCCCCATCCGACAGATCGGCGATCTCCGGATCGACCCAGTCGGCATCCAGCGGATCGGTGCTGTTGCCGGCGCGCCCGGCCTCGATCATTGCGCGGTCGCGGGCGGCATGCGGCGGCAGATGCGGCCGCACCCTCAGCGGCATCAGCATGTTGTCGCCCAGGGTGCCGTCGAACAGATAGGGGCTGGAGTTGGCATAGCCGATCCGCGCCGCGATCACCTCCTGATGCAGGGTCTCGATCGGATGGCCCGACAGGATGACCTCGCCCACCGCCGGCAGGGTCTCGCGCACCAAGAGCTCGGCCAGCGCGGTCCGCTCCGCGGCCTTGCTGCATTGCACCGCCACCCGCGCCCGCGGCGGGATCTCCAGCGTGATGTCCTCCAGCACGGTGTTGCCGTCCTGGTCACGCACGGTGACGTCGCGCAGCTCGATCTTGCCGAAAAGATGCGGCAGGCTGGTCGGTTCGCCCTCGAACAGCGCCTCGGGGATCATGTTCTTCGGCGCGAAACGCTCGGTCACCACCTCCCAGCGCAACGACATGTCCTGCACCTGGTTGTAGTAATCCAGCAGCTCCTTCCACGGGCTCGACAGATCCTTGTAGGCGCTGAGCGCGGCGACCAGCGCCCCCACGGTGATGTCCCCCTGGATCGCCAGATAACCGCCGGCGGAATAATACATGAAGGGCGTCAGGTGCCCGATCATGTTGTTGAGGAACTTCATGAAGAATTTCTTCTGATAGATCCGGAACCGGATGTCGAACAGCCGGCCCAGCCGGTCGGTGAACATCGCCTGCCGATAGCGCCAGCCGCCGTTGACCCGCAGGTCGCTGATGCCGGCGGCGCTTTCGCCGATCTCGGTCGACAGCCGCCGCACCTGCACGATGCGGTCCTTGTTCAGCAGATTGATCTGCCGTTGCAGCATCGGGATCAGCCAGGCCTGCAGCGGGATCAGCGCCACCGAGGCGACGCCGAACCAGAAGCTCTGCATGAACAGGAAGGACACGATGGTCATCATCTGGCCGAACTGGAACGCCGGCTGGGCGACCGCATCGCCCATCAGCCCGCCCATCGGCTCGGCCTCGGAGGTGATCATCGACACCAGCTCGCCCTGGCTGGTGGTGCGGAAATAGGGCTTGGGAAAGCGCAGCATGCGGCTGATCAGCTGATAGCGCAGCCGGCGCAGCATCCGTTCGGACAACACCCCCTTGCGGGTGTTGATGTGCATCTTCATCAGCCCGCCGACCAGCACCGCCGCGAAGAAGCCCATGCACAGCAGCAGCAGATATTCGACCTGGCTCAGCTCGAACCCGTAAAGATCGATCGTCGTCGTCTGCGCGCCGATGGCATCGTTGATGATCATCTTCGGCAGTTCGAGCGAGGCATAGAGGAACGGGAAGGACACCAGCGTCAGCACCAGCAGCCAGAGCTGCTGCCGCTTGGAATGCTTCCAGATGAACGAAAACAGGTTGGGTTCCATCACCCGGCCCTTGTGCCCAATACGGTCCTCGGCGCCGCAGGGAGCCTTGGGCGCTGCGGGTGGTCCGACGGTAAGCACTGGCCCAGTCGATTACAAGGCGCGCCGCCACGGCCGCCGGCGCCGCGCGGCGGTTCATCCTTGTTTCGATGGGGTCACGCCGCTATTGCGAAATGAGTTCTTCCGGGAGGCCAGAGATGCTCAAGCATCCGTTCGACAAGTCCGAGCGCCCCAGCCGCCACGCCATGGTGGGGCTGGAGCGCGTTCTCGACGGTGGGGAAAAGGCCACCGGCCCGATCTTTCAGACCGTGGCGCCGCGCGCCGGCGACGGGGCCGAGACGCATGCGCAGACCGGGCGCTAGGCCGGCCGCCGCCGCGCTCGCCCTGACGCTCCTGACCGGCTGCACCGGCGAGTTTTCTCCGGGCGGCGCGGCCGAGCTGACCCGCGCCGAGCTGGCCGAAGGACCCGGCGGCAAGGTCACCGCGGCGGCGCCGCCGGGATATTGCATCGACCGGCGGTCGCTGCGCCACGGCCCGCGCGGCGGCTTCGCCCTGATCGCGCGCTGCGACACGCTCGGCGTGCGCAGCCTGTTCCCGAACCGGCGGCTGGCGCTGATCACCGTCACCACCGCGCCGATGCAGCCAGGCGCCGCCGCGCCGACGCTCGGCGATCTGACCCAGTCTGTGGCGCCGGCGCAGGTGATCGAGAGCCGGCGCATCGACAAGCTGCCGCTGGTCCGGCTGGGCGACGACCCCGGATCGGTCGAGGGGCTGGCGCCGCAGCACTGGCGCGGCGCCTTCGCGCTGAACGGCCAGCTGGTGGCGCTGGCGATCTATGTGCCCGAGACCGCCCCCGGCCCGGACGGCGCGGCGGCCGAGCTGCTGGCGGATGTGGCCAACCGCATCCGCCAGGCCAGCGGCGCCGCCGCCGCGCCGCCGACCGACCCTGCCCCTGCCCGCAAACCGGCCGCGGCCGCCGGTCCCGGCAAGTCCGGCAAGCTGGCCCGCGCCCCGGCCCGGACCGACCGGCCGCCCGCCAAGTTTATTTCGGCATTTGAGGCGATTGCAGGTTTATTTCCCTGAAACGCTTTCGATAAAGTGCCGTCATTCTTCCCGTCTTGGCCGCCCGCCACCCGAAGGAACCGGAAATGAGCAGGACTCTGGATCGGCTGTTTCACAACCGCTTCGTGCGCCTCTGGCGCCGTGCCGCGCAGCAGGCGGATCAGACCGGCCTGACCGAGCTCCGGCAACAGCGCAACCGTGCCCGGCAGTTGCGCGCGCAGCTCGACCGGCTGATCCACGTCGCCGACGGGCGGCTGGCGCTGCCGCTGATCGGAACCTCGTATTTCCCGCGCCCGCATGGCACCGACTGGGCCTGGCGGCCCGAGCTTTGGCGCGGCCCGCTGCCGCTGCCGGGGCTGAGCTCGGTGGCGTCGAAATCCATGCTGGGCGACGAGGTGACGCTGTTTCACGACTGCGCCCTCTCCGAACTGACCCTGCGCCAGCTGCGCAACACCCGCGAGGGCGATCTGGCGCCCTACGGGTTGCGGATGGATGTGTTCAGCTTCGACGGGTCGTTCCTGTCGCTGGTGGTGGACCTGCCACAGGCCGCCGTCCAGGGGCTGACGCGCGAGCATATCGTGCAGGTCGACACCATCATCGAGACCGAGAAGCCGCTGGAGATCTTCGCCCGGCTGAACATCAAGCACGGGCCCAACACCGAACAGATCGTGCGCGAACTGCCGCTGAACGAGGCCGAGGTGAAGGTCGAATTCGACCTCGCCTATTCCCGGCTGAACGAGAAGCGGATCGAGAACATGTGGCTGGACCTGATCTTCGAGGCGCCGGAGATGAATCAGGTGGTGGTCCGCGACCTGACCTTTTCCCGCCGTCGCCGGGCAGCAATCTAGGAGCCGAGTGGATGAGCGATCTGACCCTGACCAAGATCCGCATGCGCAACCGCCGCTGGGAGGGGCGTATCACCGGCGCCAGTACCAGCGGCGCGCGCCCCGACATCCGGGTGAGCTATCTGGATCGTCCGGTCGACGGGGTGGAGCTGACCGAAGGGCCGCAGCCCGGGGTCTGGGATCTGGCCGTTCCGGTGCCCGAGGAGGCCATTGCGGACGGCGTCCATACCATCCTGATCTGTGACGGCGCCAGCGACGCCAAGCTGGGCAATTTCACCCTGATCGCCGGCGAGGCGGTCGGCGACGATCTGCGGGCCGAGGTCGACCTGCTGCGGGCCGAGCTCGACACGCTCAAACGCGCATTCCGCCGGCATTGCCTGGAAACGGCCTGAGGCCGGGGGCGGGGGCGGCGATCCCGGCCGCCGACCTGTCCCGCACCTACTCGCTGCGGCCGCCGGCGGGTGGCAGGACGAAGGCTGCGATAGCCTCCGGCACCTCGGTCATCAGCGGCAGGGCCGGGTCACTGTAGGTGGCGAAGGGGGCGCCGGGCTGATCGGCCTTGAGCATATGGGTCATGCCCGCGACCTTGACCAGCCTCGTATCGGGCCGCACCCCAAGCCTCGCATCGGCCAGCAGATCGGCATCGGCCAGCGTCACCTGCATGTCGCGATCGCCCTGCACGATCAGAACCGGCAGCCGGACGTCCGCCGCCAGCGTCGCCGGGTCGTAGGAAAACAGATCGATCATATAGCGTTGCAGCCCAGCCCCGAACAGCGGGCGCAAGGCCGGGCTGAGTGTTTCGGGATCAACCATCGCGCCTTGCTCCAGCACGTCGATCATCCCTTCGAACTCCGGCAGAAACGGCGCGTTGGCCGGGTTGGCCCGCAGCTGGTCGCGCATCAGCGCGCCGACCGGACGCCCCGGGGTGGCCAGCAGGATCGCGCCGCAGACCGTCGAAGGCGGCAGCGCGTCCGAAATCGCGGCAAGCGCCACCAGACCGCCCTCGCTGTGGCCCGCCAGCCAGACACAGTCCAGCCCGGTTTCGCACGCCAGCGTCGCGGCCCATTCGCGGGCGTCGCCGGCATAATCGGCGATGGTTACCTCCTCGGGGCGGCGCAGCGCCGCGGCGCTGCCGAACATGCCGCGCTTGTCGACGCGCAAAGCGCTGATGCCGCGCCGGGCCAGCGCCTCGGCCAGCAGCTTGTAGCTGTCGGTGCGGATCTGCGGCGGGCTGTTGCCATCCCGATCCGTCGGGCCGGAGCCCGGAATGATCACCGCCGCCGCCGCGGCACCGGGAACCAGTGTCGCCACCCCCTGCAACGGCCCCTCGGGGCCGGGGGCGGTCAGGATATCGGCCTGCGCCGCGACGCCCAGCGCCAGAAAGGCAACGGCGCCAGCCGAAGCCAGCGCCGCGCGTTTCAGGATGGCGAGCACCGGCTTACTGCTCGGTGTTCTCGGTCGAAATGACCGACAGACCCTTGAGGATGTCGATGGCATAGGCCAGCTGATAATCCTCCTCGCGCAGCCGCGCGGCGGCCTCGGCCTTGGCGCGATCCTCCTCGATCTGGCGGATCTCGTCCTCGGTCAGGCTGTCATTGGTCAGACGGCCGCGCAGATCGGCCTCGGACCGGGCGCGCGGCCGGGTCGGCGTCGCCTCTTCCTCCGCTGCCGGCTGGCGGCGCGGCTGCTGCACCACGATGTCGGGCGACACGCCCAGCGCCTGGATCGACCGCCCCGAGGGCGTGTAATAGCGCGCCGTGGTCAGCCGCATGGCACCGTCGCCGCGCAGCGGCATCACCGTCTGCACCGACCCCTTGCCGAAGCTCTTGGTGCCCACCACGATGGCCCGGCGATGATCCTGCAGCGCGCCGGCGACGATTTCCGAGGCCGAGGCCGAGCCGCCGTTGATCAGCACCACCATCGGCTTGCCCGCGGCCAGATCGCCCGGCGTGGCGTTGAACCGTTCGCCATCGGCGGGGTTGCGGCCGCGGGTCGACACGATCTCGCCCTTCTCCAGGAAGGCGTCGGAGACCTTGATCGCCTGGGTCAGCAGCCCGCCGGGGTTATTGCGCAGATCGAGCACGATGCCGTCGATCTTGTCGATGCCGCCGGCCGCCTTGATCTGCTCGGCCAGCCCCGATTCCAGATTGGGCGTGGTCTGGTCGTTGAAGGTGGTCACCCGCAGCACCACGGTCTTGCCCTCGGTCCGGGCGCGCACGGCAGTCAGCTTGATGGTGTCGCGAATGATCGAGACGTCGAACGGCTCGTCCTCACCCTCGCGCACCACGGTGATCACGATTTCCGAGCCGACCGGCCCGCGCATCATCTCGACCGCCTGATCCAGCGTCAGCCCCAGCACGCTTTCGCCGTTCACATGGGTGATGAAATCGCCGGCCTCGATCCCGGCCTCGTCCGCCGGCGTACCGTCGATCGGCGAGACCACCTTGACGAAGCCCTCTTCCTGGGTGACCTCGATCCCCAGCCCGCCGAATTCGCCGCGCGTCTGCACCCGCATCGCCGCCGCATCCTCGGGCGACAGATAGCTGGAATGCGGGTCGAGCGAGGTCAGCATGCCGTTGATCGCGGCCTCGATCAGCCTGGATTCATCCACCGGCTCGACATATTGCGAGCGGATGCGCTCGAAGATGTCGCCGAACAGGTCGAGCTGTTCGTAGACGTTCGAGTTGCGCGCGCTTTCTTCCGCCAGCAGAGGCCCGGCCACCTGCGTGGTCGCAATGATGCCGGCCACCGTGCCGCCCAGCGCGGCCATCACGAACTTTCTCATAGGTCTTTATCCATCCTTGTCGGTCTGGAACCATGTCTCAGGATCCACCGGGCTGCCGCCCTCTCTGACCTCTATATAGAGCGTTTCCGAACGCTCAGTTCCAGTGCCATCACCGCTTAGTGACAGAATAGCGCCGATTTCGGGAACCTTGCCCCCCATCAATCCGACCGGCGTCCCTTCGGGGATCACCTGACCGGCCGCGCCATAGACCTCGGCCAGACCCGACAGGATGATCAGCATGTCGGGCTGGGGTTCCAGAATCACCACATTGCCCAGATCCAGCAACGGCCCGCGATAGCGGATCGTCGCCGGCGCCGGCGCCGTCACCAGCGCGCGCGGCCGCGCCGCCACCACGATGCCCGCCCGCTTGACGCCGGCGGCATCGGCGGCGCCGGCGCGATGCAGCAGCACGCCCTGCACCGGCAGCTTCAGCTTGCCCTTGCGGTCGGAGATGTCGGCGTCGGTTTCGGCGATCTCCTGATCGGTCATCTCGGACAGCCCGCTGGCGAAACCGTCCAGCGTTTCGGTCGAGGAGATCAGGATCGCCGTGCGCACCGGATCGGCGGTGAAACGGCGCGGCAGGTCGGTGCGGTCGGCGATCGCCTGGCTCAGCTCGGCCCGCGCCTCCTGCACCCCGGCGAGGCCCTTTTCCAGCGTCTCGGCGGCGTTCTGCTGCAACAGGCGCAGCGTCCGCACCTCCTCCAGATCGTGGCGCAGCCGTTGCGCCTGCACGTTCAGCGCCGGGGTCACCTCGGCCAGGATCATGCCCGACCGCGCGCTGCCCAGCGGCCCCTGCGGGTGCAACATCAGCACCGGCGGCGGCGCCGTCTCGATGGTCAGCAACACCCCCATCAGCTGGGCGATCTCGCCCTCGCGCGCCTGCAGCCGGCGGCTCAGCTGCGCCTCGCGCATCGCGGCGCGGCGCAGCCCGTCGCGCATCGCCTCGAGCCCGGCCTCATAGGCGCGGACGGTCTCGGTCAGCGCCTTGACCCGGTCGCGCGCGTCAGCGGCGCCCTGCAGCTCCAGCGCCGCCTTTTCCAGCTGGTCCGCGGCGGCACGCGCCGCGGCTGCGGGATCGCTCGCCCCCTCGGCCGCCGCCCCGCCGGCCCAGAGGGCGGCGGCGCAGGCAGCGGCACTGAGGGCGCGGCGCAGGCTCATTTCAGCAGGCTCTTCCCGGTCATCTCGGCCGGCTGCGGCAGCCCCATCAGCTGCAGCACGGTGGGCGCCAGATCCGACAGCCTGCCGTCGTGCAGCGCCGCCCCCTCGGGCCCGCCGACCAGCGCCACCGGCACCGGGTTCAGCGTATGCGCGGTATGCGGCCCGCGGGTTTCGGGATCGTACATCTGTTCGCAATTGCCGTGATCGGCGGTCACGATCATCGCGCCGCCCGCCTGCTCCAGCGCGGCGACAGCCCGGCCCAGACCGCGATCCACCGCCTCGCAGGCCTTGATCGCCGCCTTCAGATCGCCGGTGTGACCGACCATATCGGGGTTGGCATAGTTCACCACGATCAGATCGTAGCCCGCGCCGATCGCCTCGACCAGCTTGTCGGTCACCTCTTCCGACGACATCTCGGGCTTCAGGTCATAGGTCGCCACGTCGGGCGATTTCGGCATGTAGCGATCCTCGCCCGCCTCGGGCACTTCCTTGCCGCCGTTGAGGAAGAAGGTCACATGCGGGTATTTCTCGGTCTCGGCCAGGCGGAACTGGCGCAGCCCGTGTTTCGCCACCCAGGCGCCCAGCGTGTTGACGATCTCGCGCTTGGGGAACACCGTGGACATATAGGCGTTGTGGCCGTCGGAATATTCCACCATGCCCAGCAGCGCCGCCCAGACCGGGCGCACGCCGGTGTCGAATTCGGCAAAGCCCGGCTCACCGATGGCGCGCAGGATCTCGCGGGCGCGGTCGGCACGGAAGTTCAGGCAGAAGAACCCGTCGCCATCCTTGGCGCCCTTGTAGTCGCCGACCACGGTGGCGCCGATGAATTCGTCGGTCTCGCCATGCTCATAGGCCTGGTCGATCGCCGCATGGGCCGAGACCGCATGCCGCCCCTCGGCCTTGATCATGGCGTTATAGGCCTCGGACACCCGACCCCAGCGGTTGTCGCGGTCCATCGCGTAATAGCGGCCGGTCACGGTGACGACGCGGGCGCCCTCGGGCAGATGCTCCTCAAGCTCGCGCATGTATTCGAAGGCCGATTTCGGCGCCACGTCGCGCCCGTCGGTCACCGCATGCAGCGCCACCGGCACGCCGGCGGCGACGATGGTGCGGGCGGCGGCGGCGATGTGGTTCAGATGCCCGTGCACGCCGCCATCCGACACCAGCCCCATCAGATGCGCGGTGCCGCCGGTGGCCTTGAGGGTGCCGATGAACTCCAGCAGTACCGGGTTCTCGAAGAACGACCCGTCCTCGATCGCGAGGTCGATCTGGCCCAGATCCATTGCCACCACCCGGCCGGCGCCGATATTGGTGTGCCCCACCTCGGAGTTGCCCATCTGCCCGGTGGGCAGGCCCACGTCCGGGCCATGCGTGATCAGCTTGGCATGCGGCCCCTTCGACATGATGGCGTCGAAGGTCGGCGTCCGGGCCTGCAACGGGGCGTTGTTGTCGGTCGCGTCGGAAAGACCCCAGCCATCCAGGATGCACAGAACAACGGGTTTGGGGGCGGTCATGAGCGGGCTCCGTTTCAATTGGTCCCCCGCCTTCTATCGCCAGACGGGCGCGGGGTGAACCGCGTTTCGCGCATCTGTCGGGCGGCGGCGATCCGGCAAATCGGCGCAGGCCGCCGGCGCGCCGCGCGGATTGGGGGAGAGTGTTGGCGGCCGGCAGAATCCGGCCGGGGGCTGTGAAAAAGGCCCGCCATTTCTGGCGGGCCCCGGTCATCTTGTCAGCCGCGGATCAATGCACCACCGCATCGTCCGGCTTGGGCCGGTTGCTGGTGCCGACGCGGTCGCCGATGATCAGCCCCTCGGCCCCGGCCGAGACCGGAACGGTGTCGCCGTCCTTGATGTCGCCGGCCAGCAGCAGTTCGGCCAGCGGGTTCTGCAGCGCGGTCTGGATCACCCGTTTCAGCGGGCGGGCACCGAACACCGGATCGTAGCCTTCGTCGGCCAGCCAGGTGCGCGCGCCCTGATCCAGTTCCAGCGCGATCTTGCGCGACGCCAGCCGCTTCTTCAGCCGCGCCAGCTGGATGTCGACGATCCCGTCCATATTCGCCCGGCTCAGCCGGTCAAAGATGATGGTCTCGTCCAGACGGTTCAGGAACTCGGGGCGGAAATGCGCCCGCACCGCATCCATCACGTCATGCTTGGCCTGGGCGCTGTCGGCGCCTTCCGGCAACATGCTCAGCGCCTGGCTGCCGAGGTTCGAGGTCAGCACGATCAGCGTCTGCTTGAAGTCCACGGTGCGGCCCTGACCGTCGGTCAGAACGCCGTCGTCCAGCACCTGCAGCAGCACGTTGAACACGTCCGGGTGGGCCTTTTCGACCTCGTCGAACAGCACGACCTGATAGGGCCGGCGCCGCACGGCTTCGGTCAGCACCCCGCCCTCGTCATAGCCGACATAGCCCGGAGGCGCGCCGATCAGACGGGCGACGGCGTGTTTCTCCATGAACTCGGACATGTCGATGCGGACCATCGCGTTGTCGTCGTCGAAGAGATATTCGGCCACCGCCTTGGTCAGCTCGGTCTTACCGACGCCGGTCGGCCCGAGGAACAGGAAGGAGCCCAGCGGGCGCCCCTCGTCGTTCAGCCCTGCCCGCGCCCGGCGCACGGCGTTGGCGACCGCGCGCACCGCGGCATCCTGGCCGATGACCCGCTTGTGCAGCTCGTCTTCCATGCGCAAGAGCTTCTCGCGCTCGCCCTCCAGCATCTTCGAGGTCGGGATGCCGGTCCAGCGTTCGACCACCGCGGCGATCTGCTCGGGGCGGACGGCCTCTTCGACCATCATGCCCTCTTCCTCGGCCTGTTCGGCCTCGCCCAGCTGTTTCTCCAGCTGCGGGATGACGCCATAGGACAGCTCCCCGGCCTTGGCCAGATTGCCCTCGCGCTTGGCGATCTCCAGATCGGCGCGGGCGCGGTCCAGCTGTTCCTTCAACTCGCGGGCGCCGGCCAGCTTGTCGCGTTCGGCCTGCCATTGCGCGGTCATCTCGGCCGAGCGTTCCTGCAGATCCGACAGCTCCTTCTCAAGGGTCTCCAGCCGGTCGCGCGAGGCTGCGTCGTCCTCTTTCTTCAGCGCCTCGGCCTCGATCTGCAGCTGCAGGATATGACGGTCGATCTGGTCCAGCTCTTCGGGCTTGCTGTCCACTTCCATCCGCAGCCGCGAGGCCGCCTCGTCCATCAGGTCGATCGCCTTGTCGGGCAGGAAGCGGTCGGTGATGTAGCGATGGCTGAGCGTCGCCGCCGCCACCAGGGCGCTGTCGGAGATCCGCACGCCGTGGTGCAGCTCATATTTCTCCTTGATGCCGCGCAGGATCGAGATGGTGTCCTCGACGGTCGGCTCCTCGACCATCACCGGCTGGAACCGGCGGGCAAGGGCGGCGTCCTTCTCGACGTATTTGCGGTATTCATCCAGCGTGGTGGCGCCGATGCAGTGCAGCTCGCCCCGCGCCAGCGCCGGCTTGATCAGGTTAGCGGCATCCATCGCGCCGTCGGATTTGCCGGCGCCCACCAGCGTATGCATCTCGTCGATGAACAGGATGATCTGGCCGGCGGCAGCCTCGATCTCGCTCAGGATCGCCTTCAGGCGCTCCTCGAACTCGCCGCGGTATTTCGCCCCGGCGATCAGCGCGCCCATGTCCAGCGCCAGCAACTTCTTGTTGCGCAGGGATTCCGGCACGTCGCCGTTGACGATGCGCAGCGCCAGACCTTCGGCGATGGCGGTCTTGCCGACGCCGGGTTCGCCGATCAGCACCGGGTTGTTCTTGGTGCGGCGCGACAGCACCTGCATCGAGCGGCGGATTTCCTCGTCGCGGCCGATGATCGGGTCGATCTTGCCCTGTTCGGCGGCCTCGGTCAGGTCGCGGGCGTATTTCTTCAGCGCGTCATAGCCTTCTTCCGCCGAGGCGGTGTCGGCGGTGCGGCCCTTGCGAATGTCGTTGATCGCCTCGTTCAGCTTCTGGGCCGAGACATGGCCGGCGTCCAGCGCCTCCTTGGCGGCGGATTTCACCATGCAGAGCGCCATCAGCACCCGTTCGACCGGCACATAGCTGTCGCCGGCCTTCTTGGCGATCTTCTCGGCCTCGTCCAGCACCTTGGCGGTCTGGGTGTCCAGATAGATCTGGCCGGCGTCGCCGCTGACCTTCGGCACCTTGTTCAGCGTCGCTTCCAGCGCCTCGACCACGCGGACGGGGGCGCCGCCGGCGCGGGTGATCAGGTTGCTGGCCAGCCCCTGATCGTCATCCATCAGTGCTTTGAGCAAATGTTCGGGCAGCAGACGCTGGTGCCCTTCGCGCATCGCAATCGTCTGTGCTGCCTGCACGAAACCACGCGCACGCTCGGTGAACTTGTTCAAGTCCATGCGAATCTCCTTTTTCAAGCGCCCTGTGTTGCGGCGCCCGCCTCGCGGCGCGCCATCGGTCTTGGGCCTCGTCCCTCAATTTGGGAAACTATCGGGCCAGTTCAAGACCTTGTGAAGGGGATTTCCATCCGGGATCGTGGCACCGGCGCGGCCCCTTGTCCCGCAGGCCGGCGCGGCTTAGACAGACCCGGCCCAAACCCCGAGGAGAGCCCGATGTCCGACGACCGCCTGATCGTTGCCCTGGATGTGCCGAACGCGATTCAGGCGCTGGCGCTGACCGAAAAGCTGGGCGATGCCGTCAGCTTCTACAAGATCGGGCTGGGCATGCTCACCGGCGGCGGGCTGGGCCTGGCGCATGAGCTGATCGCGGAACACGGCAAGCGCGTCTTTCTCGACATGAAGCTGTTCGACATCGGCGCCACGGTCGAGGCCGCGGTGCGCGGCCTGGCGCAATTCGATCTGGATTTCCTGACCGTGCATGGCGACCCGCATGTGGTCCGCGCCGCCAAGGAAGGCGCCGCCGGCAAGGATCTGAAGATCCTGGCGGTGACGATCCTGACCTCGCTCGACCGCGCCGATCTGGACGACGGGCTGATGAAGCCCGGCGATGTCGCCGATCTGGTGGTCGAACGCGCCGCCCGCGCCTTCGAGGCCGGGGCCGACGGCGTCATCGCCAGCCCGCAGGAGGCCGCCGCGATCCGCGCCCTGCCGCAGGCCGCGGGCCGGCTGATCGTGACCCCGGGCGTGCGCCCCACCGGCGCCGCGCTGGGCGATCAGAAGCGGGTGGCGACCCCGGCCAGCGCCATCGCCGCCGGCGCCGATCACATCGTGGTGGGCCGCCCGGTCTGGCAGGCCCCCGATCCGCGCGCCGCGGCGCAGGCCATCGTCGACGAACTCGCCGCGCTCTGATCGTCGCCGACGCGTCGGCGGCACGGCAGATCAGCCTGAGACCGCCGCATCACCGCCCGTTCGGCGACGCGAAACGTGACCCCAGGGAAACTCAACCGTCAGATGTGTCTCGAAAAGCACATTTTCGACATCTGTTTTCAATATGTGGAAATCCCTGATTCCCAAATCGCCAATCTTGAGCGATTCTAAATCTCGAGACACTCCCCCGACGAACCTTTTTCTTCCTGTGGTTCGTTACCTCCCCCCGCCTCAGCAGCGGGGGGTCTTTCGGTTGGGGGGTCGCACACCTCCCCGCTCCGCCCAGCGTCAGATCCCGTCCGCCCCGGGGCGACCGTCCCGGCCGAGATAGAGTGCCAGCTGCTCGGCGAAATGCGGCACTGCCAGCGGGTGGGCGCAATAGGTCTCGGGCGCCATCAGCCGCCATTCCTGCCCTTCGTCCCCCAGGCGGACCTGCTCCCGCCGCGCTTCCGGCAGATGCGCGGCAAAGAACCAGACCCGCCCGTGCGGCCGCAGGTAGCTCGTCGACCAGTTGACATCATCCGGCATCAGCGCCAGCCCGACTTCCTCCCGGGTCTCGCGCAGGGCGCAATCCAGCGGGCTCTCCGCCCCCTCGCGGCCGCCGCCGGGCAGATCCCAGTGGCCGGGCCAGGGGATGTCGGGCTTGTCGTCGCGCAGGATCACCAGAAGCTCCGGCCCCAGGAACAGGGCCAGCTTCGATCCCGAGAACGGCGCCGGGGGCTGTCGGTCAAGCTTTGACATGATGACTGTTCCGCCCTTGCAGCTTATCCTGCACCAGAGATACGCACCCCTGCCCCGCTTCACCAGTCTTTGTCCGATGCCCTCACTGTGCCGTGATTGTCTGACCCGGTTCGACACCGTGCCGCCCGGCACGCGCCGCTGCCCCGCCTGCGGCGGCCCTCGCCTGCTGTCGCACCCCGAGCTGTTCAACCTGAGCATCGCGCATATGGATTGCGACGCCTTCTATGCCTCGGTCGAAAAGCGCGACAATCCGGCGCTGGCGGACAAGCCGGTGATCATCGGCGGCGGCCGGCGCGGCGTGGTCTCCACCGCCTGCTATGTCGCCCGTATCCGCGGCGTGCGCTCGGCGATGCCGATGTTCCAGGCGCTCAAGCTCTGCCCGGAGGCGGTGGTCATTCATCCCCGGATGGAGGTCTACGCCGAGGCCTCGCGCGCGATTCGGGCGATGATGGAGGAGCTGACCCCGGCGATCGAGCCGCTGTCGCTGGACGAGGCGTTTCTGGACCTGACCGGCACCGCGCGGCTGCACGGAGCGCCGCCGGCGGCGATGCTGGCGCGCCTGGTCCGGCGGATGAAGGACGAGCTGGGGCTGACCGGCTCGATCGGGCTCAGCCACAACAAGTTTCTGGCCAAGGTGGCCTCCGATCTCGACAAGCCGCGCGGGTTTTCGGTGATCGGCAAGGCCGAGACGGCGGATTTCCTGCGCGACCGGCCGGTGCGGCTGATCTGGGGCATCGGACCGGCGGGCCAGGCGGCGCTGGAAAAGGCGGGCATCCGCAGCTTTGCCGACCTGCTGCGCTGGGACCGGCGCGACCTGCACGCGCGCTTCGGCGCCATGGGCGACCGGCTCTACGATCTGGCGCGGGGCGAGGACCGCCGCCGGGTCTCGGCCGACGCGCCGATCAAGTCGATCTCGAACGAGACCACCTTTTCCGAGGATACCGCCAGCGCCGAGATCCTCGACGGCCACCTGTGGCGGATGTCGGAAAAGGTGTCCGACCGCGCCAAGGCCAAGGAGCTGGCGGGCCGGGTGGTGGTGCTGAAGCTGAAGCGCGCCGACCATTCGCTGCTGACGCGGCGGCAGGCGCTGCGCGACGCCACCCAAATGGCCGACCGGATCTATCGCACCGCGCGTGGACTGTTCGACCAGCTGGACGAAACCGGCCCCTACCGGCTGCTCGGCGTCGGCCTGTCCGAGCTCTGCCCCGAAGCGGAGGCCGATATTTCCGGCGACCTGCTCGACCCGGATGCGGCGCGGCGCAGCGATGCGGAACGCGCCACCGATGCGATCCGGCGCCGGTTCGGCGCCGACGCCATCCGCAAGGGCCGCGCCCTGCGCTGACCGCCCGGCCGCCGCTGCCCCCATAACCGCACATGCACAACCGCCGCAATCAGCAGGCACTTGACCGCGTTCGGGCGTCACTGTACCAATCAGTACATAAATGTACCGATCATTACAGGAATCATGATGTCCTCCTTTCTCGCCCGGCTGCAACCGCCGCAACCGCTCAGATCCGTTCTCTTCGCCGGCCTCGGCGGGCTGATCGCCATCGGCGTCATCGGCGGCCTGACCGCAGTCTCGCAGACGCCGCTGATCATGGCCCCGTTCGGCGCCAGCTGCGTGCTGCTGTTCTCGCTGCCGGCCAGCCCGCTGTCGCAGCCGGCCAATGTGGTCGGCGGCCACCTGCTGTCGACGCTGATCGGCCTGCTGCTGCGCCTGGTGCTGCCGGACGCCTGGTGGGCGCAGGCGCTGGCCGTCGGGCTGGTGATCGCCGCCATGGCGGCGCTGCGGCTGACCCATCCCCCCGCCGGCGCCGATCCGCTGGTGGTCTTCGCCGCCGATCCGGACTTCGACTTTCTGATCCTGCCGGTGCTGATCGGCTCCTGCGCCCTGGTTGCGGTCGCGGCGGTTTTTCATAGAGTGAGCGGAACGCCCTACCCCAACAAGTGAGACCGGATGGCCCGAGACCGCACAGATGTAATCCCGCTGCTGGGCGAAGTGTTCCGCCTCTACGGCTTCGAGGGGGCGAGCATCGCCCGGATCACCGCGGGCACCGGATTGGGCAAGGGCAGCCTCTATCACTTCTTTCCCGGCGGGAAGGAGGAGATGGCCGACGCGGTGCTGGCCGAGATCCGGGACTGGTTCGAGACCCGGGTGTTCCGGCCGCTGCACCGCGATCCGCCGCCGGCAGCGCTGGAGCGGATGTTCGACGAGGTGGACAGCTATTTCCACGCCGGACAGCGCATCTGCCTGGTCGGGGCCTTTGCGCTGGACGATTCGCGCGATCGCTTCGCCGCGGCGATCGCCGGCTATTTCTCGGACTGGCTGGAGGCGCTGGCCGACTGCCTGCAACGCGGCGGCGCCGGGCCGGAGGAGGCCCGCCGCATCGCCCGGCAGGTCGTCGCCGGCATCCAGGGTGCCATCGTGATGACCCGCGCGCTGGACGACAGCGCGCATTTCTCGGCGATTCTCTCGACCCTGAGGGGGATCTGCCGACGCGACTGACGCGCCCGCGCTATTCGGCGGCCAGCGGCAGCTCTCGATAGCCGATGGCGGCGATCTCGGCGACGATGCCGCGCAGCAGGCTGCGGAAAGCGTCGAAATTGGCATTCGGCTCGATTCGGCGCTCGTCCATATAGATGGCGCGGTCGATCTCGATCTGAATCGCGTGCTGGTGGCGCGACGGCCGGCCATAGGCCTGGGCGACATAGGCGCCGGCGAAGGGCGCGTTGCGCGACACGGTGAGACCGGCGGCGACAAAGGCCGCCTCGACCCGCTCGACCACCGACCCGTCGGCGGCGGCACCGAATCGGTCGCCCAGCACGATCTCGGGGCGTGGCAGACCGTTGCGGGCGACACCGTCCATCGCCTCATGCGGCATCGAGTGGCAATCGATCAGAATCGCCTGACCGAACAGGTGGTGCGCCTGATCCAGCAGATCCTGCAAAGCTGCGTGATAGGGCCGCCAGCAGTGGTCCAGCCGATCCTGCGCCTCGCTCATCGGGATCTTGCCGCGATAGATCGCGCGGCCGTTCGACACCACACGGGGAATCACCCCCAGGCCGGAGGCGACGCGGGGATTGTGCCCATGCCGCCGCACCCCCTCGATCAGCGCCGGATCGAGCTCATCCGGGCTGCGATTGAAGTCCACAAAGGCCCTTGGCGCCCGGGCGCAGAGCAGCGGCGCCCCGAAATCCGGCGCACAGGCGAACAGACGGTCGACAAAGGCATCCTCAGAGGACCGGATCGCATGGCGGTCCAGCATCGACGCCCGTACAAAGCCCTCGGGATAATCGCAGCCGCTGTGGGGCGAGGCGAAGACGACGCTGGACAGGCGCCGGGCGGGCTGAAACAGGCGAAACGCGGGCGTCGACATCGGTACTCCTTACGATTTGGAACATAGCCCGCAAGATCGCGTGTCAAAAGCCCTTGATCACCCCCGCGAGACCTTTTATAGACCCCGCTACCGGCGCGGATTTCCGCGCCCCATTCACTTTAATGGGGACGATCGGCGCAGGTATTCATGGGCGGTTAGCTCAGTGGTAGAGCACTTCGTTGACATCGAAGGGGTCACAAGTTCGAACCTTGTACCGCCCACCATGAATTCACCGTCACGGGAAACCGTGGCCCCGCAAACACAGGCGCTGGCCCGCGCCGCAGGACAGGAGACAGGCCATGAAGGTCAAGAACTCGCTCCGCTCGCTGAAGAACCGGCACCGTGATTGCCGCGTCGTGCGTCGCAAAGGCCGGGTTTACGTTATCAACAAGACCCAGCGCCGTTACAAGGCCCGCCAGGGCTGAGTCGCGACGCGGAACGTAATCCGTAGGAAACCGCGCCCCCTGGGGCGCGGTTTTCGTTTTGGGGCCCCGAATCCCCCCTGCCCCGCGACAGTGTCCCCATCACATTTCCGATAAAAACAGTAGGTTTCCCTTTGCCCGCCGCAGGAAATCCTCTATCTGATTGTTTCAGTCGGGCATTTGCCCGCCCTGAGACAAGAAGGGACCCGAGATGCGATTCTCTCTCACCTGCGGCAGCGTCGCCCTGTTCACGGCACTGGCACCGGCGGCGATGGCCGGCGGCGACGTGAATATCTACTCCTCGCGCCACTACGACACCGACGAACGGCTCTATTCGGATTTCGAGGCGACCACCGGCATTACCGTCAACCGAATCGAAGGCAAGGCCGACGAGCTGATCGCGCGGATGCAGGCCGAGGGGCGCAATTCCCCCGCCGACATCCTGCTGACCGTCGATACCTCGCGGCTGGAGCGGGCCAAGGAGGCCGGCGTGCTGCAGCCGATCGACAGCGCGGTGCTCGAATCGCGCATCCCTGCCTATCTGCAGGACGCCGACAACGAATGGTTCGGCTTCACCCAGCGGGCGCGGGTCATCTTCTACAACAAGACCGACGTGACCGAGCCGCCGCTGACCTACGAGGCGCTGGCCGATCCGAAATACAAGGGCATGGTCTGCATCCGCTCCTCGACCAGCACCTATAACCAGACCCTGATGGCAGCGATGATCACCCATGACGGCGCCGAGGCGGCCAAGACCTGGGCCGAGGGCGTGGTCGCCAATATGGCGCGGGCGCCGCAGGGCGGCGACACCGACCAGCTGCGCGGACTGGTGTCCGGCGAATGCGACATCGCGGTGGCCAACACCTATTACTTCGCCCGCACCATCCGCACCGATGTCGAGGGCGTCAGCGAACACCGCGACATGATCGGCTGGGTGTTCCCGAACCAGAACACCACCGGCGCCCATATGAACCTGTCGGGCGGCGGCGTGGCGGCCCATGCGCCCAACCGCGACAATGCGATCAAGTTCCTGGAATATCTGGCCAGCGATTCGGCGCAGCAGTATTTCTCCGGCGGCAATGACGAATACCCGGCGGTGCCCGGCGTCGGCCTGTCGCCCAGCGTCGCGGCGCTCGGCTTCTTCAAGCCCGACGATGTCGACCTCTCCGCAGTGGCCAAGAGCATCCCCGAGGCACAGAAGATCTTCAACGAGGTCGGCTGGAAGTGATCTGACGGACAGCCGCAATCGAGCAGGGGGCAGGCCATGCCTGCCCCGAATGAGGCGCAGCCCCGGGGTGGGGGCTGCGCCTCATGCCTTCGGCGAGGATATTTGGGGCCAGAAAAAGGCGCCGGCCGCGCGAAGGCCATGCCCCGCCACCTGCCCGACCGTCGCGTGACACGAGGGCGGCGCCTGGCCGCCCGTTGGCGGGGATCCGCCCCCTCAGCCTGCCCTCAGTCCCGCCGGCCGACCTGGCGGCAGATCAGGATCACCGGCAACAGCCCCATCGCCACGATCACCAGCGACGGCACCGCGGCGCCCTCCAGCCGTTCGTCCGAGGCCAGCCGATAGGCCTGGATCGCCAGCGTGTCGTAGTTGAACGGCCGCATGATCAGGGTGGCCGGCAGCTCCTTCATCACATCGACGAAGACGATCAGCAGCGCGGTCAGCAGGCTCGGCGTCAGGATCGGCAGATGCACCCGCCGCAGCGTTCCCAGCGGCGTCTCGCCCAGCGACCGGGCGGCGGCGTCCATATTGACATGCACCGTGCTCTGCCCGCCCTCGTAGGCGCCGAGCGCGGCGGCGAGGAAGCGCACCATATAGGCCGCCACCAGCAGCCAGATCGAACCGGTGATCAGCAGCCCGGTGGAGATGTCGAAGGTCTCGCGCATCCAGGCGTCGAGCGCATTGTCGAAGGCGGCGAAGGGCACCATCAGCCCCACCGCGATCACCCCACCCGGCACCGCATAGCCCAGCCGCGCCAGATAGGCGGTGCCGGTGGCGCGCCGGCCTGGGCGCAGCCGCAGGAAGAAGCCGACGCAGATCGCCGCCAATACGGTCACCAGCGCGCCGCTGCCGGCCAGCACCGCCGAATTTCGGATGAAGCCGATGTAGCGCCGGCTCAGCAGATCCTGCTGTCCGTCCAGCCCCATCACGAAGAGGATCACCGCCGGCAGCGCGAAGCCCAGCAGCACCGGCGTGGCGCAGAGCGCGAAGGCCAGCACCGCGCGCGCGCCGCGCAGCGGCTCGGGCGGCATCTTCATATGCCGCTTGCCGGCGGCGTGATAGCGCGCCTTGCCGCGGCTGCTGCGCTCGGCCACCGCCAGCATCAGCGCGAAGACCAGCAGGCAGAGCGCCAGCTGCGCCGCCGCGGCGCGGTCGGCCATGGTGAACCAGCTGGTATAGATGCCGGTGGCGAAGGTCTGCACGCCGAAATAGGCGGCGGTGCCGAAATCGGCGATGGTCTCCATCACCGCCAGCAGCACGCCGCCGGCGATCGCCGGACGCGCCATCGGCAGGCTGACGCGCCAGAACGCCGACCAAGCGCTGTGTCCCAGGGTGCGGGCGGCGAGGAAGGCGCCCGAGCTCTGCTGCAGGAAGGCGGCGCGCGCCAGCAGGTACACGTAAGGATATAGCACCAGGATCAGCATCGCCGCCGCGCCGCCGGTGGAGCGGATCTCGGGGAACCAGTAGTCGCGCGGGCCCCAGCCGGTCACCTGACGCAGGGTCGCCTGCACGATGCCGGGGTGATCCAGCACATAGGTATAGGCATAGGCCAGCACGTAGGAGGGGAAGGCCATCGGCAGCACCAGCGCGATTTCCAGCAGGCGCACGCCGGGAAATCGCGTCATCGTCACCAGCCAGGCGGCGCCCACCCCCAGCGCGAAGGTGCCCAGCGACACCAGCACCACCAGCACCAGCGTGGTGCCGGCATAGCCCGGCAGCACCGTGTCGAACAGATGGCGCACGGTATCGGTGCCGCCGGTGACCGCGGCCAGCGCCACCGCCAGCATCGGCAGCAGGCAGGCCGCCGCCACCACCGTCGCCACGCCGCCCAGCACCCGCGCCGCCCCGGTCACCCGGCGGCGGGTGCCATGAGGGGCGTATTCGGTGAGGGGGGGGGTGCTGCTGAGCTGGGACAAGGGGAGGCCTCGGTTCCGGTTTGCCCCTTTATCCTAGTTTAACGGTCGGTTTTCCAGAGCCAATCGCCCGGCGGCCCTGCGGCCATGCTGCATTGCAGCTCTTGCCCCGGCTCCGGGCTTGGCCCATAAACGCAGCCGATCCATATCGCCACGGCATCAGGAAGGACCCGTACAGCCATGACCATCGAGGCGCCGGAAACCAAGATCGTCGACAGCTACCGCATCGCCTGCGACGGCGGCGAGGGGGCACTGGGCCATCCGCGCGTCTGGCTGCAGATCCCCGAGGAGCAGGGCTGGGTCGAATGCCCCTATTGCGACTGCAAGTACATCCACAAGGATTTCGAAGGGAAGGTCTGAGCCGGGGACCCGGAACAGCCGGTCGCGCCCCCCCGAGGGGACCGGCGGAATTTCGAGTACTTGAAGCGAGAAGAGGCTGGAGACGCGGGGCTTGTCGAGCCCGTCTCGCCATTTGCCGGAACGCACAACAGAGGGCGGCGACCGACCGCGGGTGGGCGATGCCAGCCTGTGAAGACGTCATTTATGGTCGCCACGACATCGAGCGTGAGTTCTGTGAGCAACAGTCAGAGTAGCACCCGCCCATGGGGCGGTCGGCCGCTGCCCGGCGACGCTGCGCGCCTTTGTCCCGGGCAAAGGGGGACCCGGGATGACACGGGAGTGCCCTCCCCCATTCCCCACTGGCCCCCGCCCTGCACGCATGGCATTACGGGCAGGCATCACCGGCTAGGGGAGACGAAGCTCATGACATTCGGCAAAGGCTGCCATCTGCACCTGATCGACGGCTCGGCCTTCATCTTTCGCGCCTTCCACGCGCTGCCGCCGCTGACGCGCAAATCCGACGGGCTGCCGATCGGCGCGGTCTCCGGCTTCTGCAACATGCTGCAAAAGTATGTTGAGGATGCCACCGGCGACGATGCGCCGACCCATGTGGCGGTGGTCTTCGACAAGGGCAGCCATACCTTCCGCAACGACCTCTACGACCTCTACAAGGCCAACCGCGAGGAGATGCCCGAGGCGCTGCGGCCGCAGATCCCGCTGACCCGGCGCGCCACCGAGGCCTTCAACATCCCCTGCAAGGAGCTTGCGGGCTACGAGGCCGACGACATCATCGCCACCCTGGCGGTGCAGGCGCGGGCGGCGGGCGGCCGGGTGACCATCATCAGCTCGGACAAGGACCTGATGCAACTGGTCGGCGGCGGCGTCGAGATGCTGGACGCGATGAAGAACCGCCGCATCGACCGCGACGGCGTGCTGGAGAAATTCGGCGTCTATCCCGAGCGGGTGGTGGACGTGCAGGCGCTGGCCGGCGATTCGGTCGACAACGTGCCGGGCGCACCGGGCATCGGCATCAAGACCGCCGCGCTGCTGATCAACGAATTCGGCTCGCTCGAGGAACTGCTGGACCGCGCCGAAGAGATCAAGCAGCCGAAGCGCCGCCAGACGCTGATC